>NZ_JBYTEO010000086.1:0-25174 GCF_058791355.1 Pseudomonas sp. EB271-G4-1 | reverse complement strand
TTCGGCAGCTCCTACATGTGTTACGCGTCCCTGTAGGAGCTGCCGAAGGCTCGGGCCGCGTTCGGACGATCTTTTTTGCACTTGTTGAATCGTTAGCCACCTTCCTATAATCGAGCGGCTTACCCGAGCCTCGCCGTCCCGTGCTTACCCTGCACACCGCAAGTTCCGGCCTGACCATCAGACACGCCCGCTACAAACCGACGCCTGCTCCCACCTGGAACGGCGACTCGCGCCTGCACCCACATCCCTGGGTAATCGACCATAATAATTCGCTCCACTGGGGCACATGACAGTCAGGGATTACCGCATGACGACCAGCACGACCTACAACGACGCCACACCCGCACAACCGGTGAACTCCGCTACCCGCGTGGCCACCGCGAGCTTCATCGGCACGGCCATCGAGTTCTACGACTTCTACGTATATGCCACCGCAGCCGCGCTGGTGATTGGCCCGGTGTTCTTTCCGCAGACCTCCGGCACGGCCCAGATGCTCTCGGCCTTCCTCACATTCGGCATCGCATTCCTGGCACGACCACTGGGTTCAGCGCTGTTCGGGCACTTTGGCGATCGCATCGGCCGCAAATCGACCTTGGTCGCGTCCCTATTGTTGATGGGTGTGTGCACCACGCTGATCGGCGTGCTCCCGGGTTACGACAGCATTGGGGCCTGGGCACCGATCCTGCTGTGCGTGCTGCGCTTCGGCCAGGGCCTGGGACTGGGCGGCGAATGGGGCGGTGCCGCCTTGCTCGCCACGGAAAATGCCCCTAAGGGCAAGCGCGCCTGGTTCGGCATGTTCCCTCAATTGGGCCCCTCCATCGGCTTCCTCGCGGCCAACGGCCTGTTCCTGACCTTGGCCATGACGCTGGATGATCAACAGTTCCGCTCCTGGGGCTGGCGGATTCCTTTCCTGCTCAGCGCGGCGCTGGTGATGGTCGGTTTGTATGTGCGCCTCAAACTCCACGAAACACCGGTGTTCGCCAACGCCATGGCGCGCCAGGAACGGGTGAAGATCCCGCTGGTGGAACTGTTCAGCCAATACTGGGTACCGGTATTGCTGGGGGCCGGTTCGATGGTGGTGTGCTATGCGCTGTTCTACATCTCGACCGTTTTCTCGTTGAGTTACGGTGTGGCGACGCTCGGCTACAGTCGCGAAACCTTCCTCGGCCTGCTGTGCTTCGCGGTGCTGTTCATGGCCGCGGCCACGCCGCTCTCAGCCTTGGCCAGCGACCGTTTCGGACGCAAACCCGTGCTGATCATCGGCGGCGTGTTGGCAATCCTGTCGGGCTTCCTGATGGAACCGCTGCTGACGCAAGGTTCGACCTGGAGCGTGGCGCTGTTCCTGTGCATCGAACTGTTTCTGATGGGCGTGACCTTCGCGCCGATGGGCGCGCTGCTGCCAGAGCTGTTCCCGACCCACGTGCGATACACCGGCGCCTCGGCAGCGTACAACCTGGGCGGGATCGTCGGCGCTTCGGCGGCACCGTTCTTTGCGCAGAAACTGGTGGCAATGGGCGGACTGAGTTACGTCGGCGGGTATGTGTCGGGGGCGGCGGTGCTGAGTTTGATTGCTGTGCTGTGCCTGAAGGAAACACGCAATAACGACCTGAATCGAGTCTCATAAGAGCGTAGGAACGATCAGAAGCTTCGCGAGCAGGCTCGCTCCCACATGGTTCTGGTGTACACCGATCCAATGTGGGAGCGAGCCTGCTCGCGAATGCCGCGCCGCGGTTACAGCTCTACAACAACAGCCTGGGATGCGCGGGTCGCCTTGGCACGAGCCGCCTCGATCGACTCATCCCGCGCCAGCGCCACACCCATCCGGCGCTGGCCATTCACTTCAGGCTTGCCAAACAGACGCAATGCCGTATCCGGCTCGCTCAAAGCTGCACCCAGGTTGGCAAACGCGGTCTGGGTCGACTGCCCTTCCACCAGGATCACCGACGAAGCCGATGGGCCGAACTGACGGATCAACGGGATCGGCAGCCCCAGGATCGCCCGTGCATGCAGGGCGAATTGCGACAGGTCCTGCGAAATCAACGTCACCAGACCGGTGTCGTGCGGACGCGGCGATACTTCGCTGAACCACACCTGATCACCCTTGATGAACAGCTCGACGCCAAACAGGCCACGACCACCCAATGCCTCGGTCACCGCCTTGGCCACGCGCTCGGATTCCGCCAGCGCCACTGGACTCATGGCTTGAGGCTGCCAGCTTTCCTGGTAATCGCCCTTTTCCTGGCGATGCCCGACCGGTGCACAGAAGGTAGTGCCGCCAACGTGACGCACGGTCAGCAAGGTAATCTCATAATCGAAATCGATGAAACCTTCGATGATCACCCGGCCTTTACCGGCACGTCCGCCTTCCTGTGCGTAATCCCACGCCGTCTTCACGTCATCGACGCTGCGCAGCAGGCTCTGGCCCTTGCCCGACGAGCTCATGACCGGCTTGACCACGCACGGGAAACCGAGGTCCTCGACGGCCTTGCTGTAATCCTCGAAGGTGTCGGCGAAGTGGTAAGGCGAGGTCGGCAGGTCCAGGTCTTCGGCGGCCAGGCGACGGATGCCTTCGCGGTTCATGGTCAGCTGTGCGGCCCGCGCGGTGGGGATCACGGTGAAGCCTTCGGACTCCAACTCCACCAGGGTCGCGGTGGCAATGGCTTCGATTTCCGGCACGATGAAGTGCGGCTGCTCGGCTTCGATGACCGCGCGCAGTGCCGCGCCATCGAGCATGTTGATCACGTGGCTGCGATGCGCCACCTGCATGGCCGGCGCATTGGCGTAGCGATCCACGGCAATCACTTCAACGCCCAGGCGTTGCAGCTCGATCACCACTTCCTTGCCCAGTTCGCCACAGCCACACATCAATACGCGGGTCGCGGTGGGCGACAATGGAGTTCCGATACGGGTCATCTCAAGTCCTCAAGAAGCGGATCATCGAGGGATGCGGCGCCTGGCGCGCTTCCCATGGGGAGAAAGCGCGGCATTTTACATGAACCGCAGGGTTTGGCTTCAGCTGACGAGCGCCTGCTTGCGCAAGCGCCAGGCCATGATCAGCCATACCGCCGTGACGCCGGCGAACTTGGACCCCAGCGCGGTAAGAATCACGCCCGGGGTCAGCGCGTCGATCATGCCGAAGAAAATAAACGTATCGAGCGGAATGCTCAGGGCTGAACTTATCCACAGCCGGTCGCGCAACGGGCGCCGGGTGATGCTGAACACCAGCCAGTCGATGCACTCCGACACCGCAAATGCCGTGGCGCTGGCCAGGGCAATGGAGGGATCGGAGGTGATGTAGGACAACACCAGCGCCGCCAGCATCGCCGCGATTGCGCCGTGACCGAAGCGGATTTGCACCATGTCGCGCAGCACGAACACCAGGCCGCCCCAGGCCGACCAGATGATGTCCAGGTGCGGGGCGGTGGAAAAGGCGTAGTTGATCAGCACGACGCTGCCGATGTAGGCGATCAGGAAGAACATGGAGGCACCTGTCAATTTGGCGCACAGGGTACTTCAACCAAACGCCAAATCAAAAGATCGCAGCCTGCGGCAGCTCCTACAGGGGATCAAATGTAGGAGCTGCCGCGGGCTGCGATTTTTTGATCTTATCGGCCGGGTGTCTTGCCGATCATCCACACCAACCCACTGGCCTTGGCCCGCTCATGGCACAACCCCAACACCGTGCGGCGCTCGTCGTTGCTCATGCGGCTCCAGCGGGTGATTTCCTCTACCGTGCGCTGACAGCCCGTGCAAATGTCATCGTCGTCCAGTGCGCAAATATTCACACAAGGCGATGCAACCGGGCGTTCGGGAGTGCTCATTCTTCCTGCTCAGCCAGATCGCGGGCATACCGCTGTGAGTTATGCACGTAGTGGGCGGCACTGGCTTCCAGCATCTTTTTCTGCTGTTCGGTCAGCTCGCGTACGACCTTGCCGGGTGAACCCATGACCAGCGAGCCATCCGGAATTTCCTTGCCTTCGCCGATCAGCGAATTGGCGCCGATGATGCAGTTCTTGCCAATTTTCGCGCCGTTGAGGATCACCGCGTTGATACCGATCAGGCTGTAGTCGCCCACGGTGCAGCCGTGCAGCATGGCATTATGGCCGATGGTCACGCCGGTACCGATGGTCAGCGGGTACCCCATGTCGGTATGCATCACGGTGCCATCCTGGACGTTGCTGTTCCTGCCGATCAGGATCAACTCGTTGTCGCCCCGCAGCACGGCGTTGAACCAGACATTGGCGCCCTCTTCCAGTTTGACCTTGCCCACCAGCACGGCATTGGGAGCGACCCAGCTCTGCGGATGGGTCTCGACACGGGCGTCGCCCAGGCGGTATTTCATCTTGTTGTCCTCAAGGCTCAGGCAGCGGCGTGTTCAAGCCATTCGAGTGATGGCTTCAGGTATTGATAAAACTTTTAGGCGGTAGGTGCAGGCTGATCTTCGCGTCATAGAGCAGATTGATCAACTCGACAATCATGATCGCCGTCAGGCCCCAGATCTTGAATTCACCATAGCGATAACTTGGCACGTACCAACTTCGTCCCTGGTAATCGATGCGATGGGTGTGCTCGCGCGGGTCCTTGCGAAAGAACTCCAAGGGCACACTGAACACGGCGGCGATCTCGGCATCGTTGGCCCGGTACTCGACAAAATCCGGAATCACCCCGACATAAGGTGTGACCTTGATGCCGTGCAGGGATATCAGCGGGCTCAGCGGGCCGATCACTTCGACCAGGCCCGGTGGCAGGCCGATTTCTTCTTCGGCTTCACGCAGCGCGGTAAAAACCAGGTCGGGGTCTTCGGGGTCGCGTCGACCACCGGGAAAGGCGACTTCGCCACCATGGGTCGACAGCCCGCTGGCGCGCAGGGTCAATACCAGTTCCGGCTCGTCACTGCGAGTGATCGGCACCAGGACGGCGGCCTCTGGGAAACGTCGGTCGGTCTCCAACGTACGCGGTGTGTGGTGACTTACCCGATGCAGTAGCTCGTCCAGCATGAGTGTTCTCGATCAGTGCCTTACCCTGCATCATGCACCAATCGCTTCGGTCGCCCAACCCCCCGGACAGTGGCATGTCGCGAAACGACAACTTGCCGACAGCCACCGCCGCACGCCAAGATAGGCGCAGCATTCAGGAACCCAAGCATGAAATTTTGCAGTCAGTGCGGCAACCCGGTGACCCAACGCATTCCCGAGGGCGATTCACGCCTGCGTTTTGTCTGCGACAGCTGTCACGCCATTCACTACCAGAACCCCAACATCGTCGCCGGTTGTGTCGCGACCTGGGGCACCCAGGTCCTGTTGTGCCGTCGTGCCATCGAGCCGCGCCGGGGCTATTGGACCCTGCCCGCCGGCTTCATGGAAAACGGTGAGACCATCGAGCAGGCGGCCATTCGCGAGACGGCCGAGGAAGCCTGCGCCCGTGTGCGCAACCTGAGCATCTATACGCTGATCGATGTGCCGCACATCAGCCAGGTGCACGTGTTCTTCCGCGCCGAGTTGGCGGACCTCGATTTTGCCGCCGGTATAGAGAGCCTTGAGGTGCAACTATTCGACGAAGCCGACATCCCTTGGGACGAGCTGGCTTTCCGCACGGTGGGCCGTACCTTAGAATGCTTCTTCGCTGACCGGAAAACCGAAGTCTATCCTGTGCGGTCCGAATCGATCCCGCCGCTGGTTCAGTCTGTCATCACTTGATGTCATCTTGGTATCATCGCCAGGCGCATACAGATCGTCCGAACTCGGCCCGGACCTTCGGCAGCGCCTGCAAAAACACCTATAAATAGATATATGGTCGCGACACCTCTTGGGGAATCGTTTCAATGCGCTGGTTGCTTGCCCTGTTCTGCTTGTCGTTCATCACGGTGTCCCAGGCTACTGCCATGGAGCCCCTGGACGGCAAGGTCATCGAGAAAATCCTGGTTCTCAAGTCGGCCCATCAATTGCAGTTGATCAATGACGGCAAGCCATTCAAGACCTATCGAATTTCCCTGGGTAAACGGCCCAAGGGCCCCAAGCTGATGGAAGGCGACAAACGCACACCAGAAGGTTTCTACTGGATCGACTGGCGCAAGGTCAGCGACCGCTTCAACCTGGCGATGCACATTTCCTACCCGAACATCAGCGATTCCGCCCGCTCACGGCGTGAAGGCGTCGATCCCGGCGGCATGATCATGATCCACGGCACCCCGGACACCGAAGAAAACCCCGAGCACCTGTTCCACACCCTGGACTGGACCGACGGTTGCATTGCCATGCGCAACATGGACATGCGTGAAATCTGGAACCTGGTGCCGGACGGCACGATGATCGAGATTCGCCCTTGATTTGACGAATGAGCGTTCCCTTACTATGGGAACGCTACCCGTTTTGCCCTGCGCGCCAGGCGTGTAACAGACTGATCCCCGGGACCTGTCCAGGTCCTGAACGCTCCCCGAATATCCCCTCCCCCATTGAAACCACCCTCGGCCTGCCCCATCTAAGACCCATACCCCATTGCGCAGGTGCCCCATGAGCGACCAGCAAGCATTCCCCGAAGACCCCAGCGAATACGCCGACCCGGAACACGCCGAACACCACCACACCGGCAAGGGCCTCGCCCTGCCCGGCCAGAACCTGCCGGACAAGGTCTACATCATTCCGATTCACAACCGCCCTTTCTTCCCGGCCCAAGTGCTGCCGGTCATCGTCAATGAAGAACCCTGGGCGGAAACCCTCGACCTGGTCGCCAAATCCGAACATCACTCCCTGGCCCTGTTCTACATGGACACGCCCCAGGAAGACCCGCGCCATTTTGATACCTCGGCGCTGCCGCTGTACGGCACCCTGGTCAAGGTGCACCACGCCAGTCGCGAAAACGGCAAATTGCAATTCGTCGCCCAGGGCCTGACCCGTGTGCGCCTCAAGACCTGGCTCAAGCACCATCGCCCGCCGTACCTGGTGGAAGTCGAATACCCGCACCAGCCCACCGAGCCGACCGACGAGGTCAAGGCCTACGGGATGGCGCTGATCAATGCGATCAAGGAGCTGCTGCCCCTCAATCCGCTGTACAGCGAAGAGCTGAAGAACTACCTCAACCGCTTCAGCCCCAACGATCCATCGCCGTTGACCGACTTCGCCGCCGCACTGACGTCGGCGACCGGCAGCGAACTGCAGGAAGTGCTCGACTGCGTGCCCATGCTCAAGCGCATGGAAAAAGTCCTGCCGATGCTACGCAAGGAAGTCGAGGTCGCACGCCTGCAGAAAGAGATTTCCGCCGAAGTGAACCGCAAGATCGGTGAGCATCAGCGCGAATTCTTCCTCAAGGAACAACTCAAGGTCATCCAGCAGGAGTTGGGGCTGACCAAGGACGATCGCAGCGCCGACATCGAACAATTCGAGCAACGGCTGGCCGGCAAGGTGCTGCCCGCGCAGGCGCAGAAGCGCATCGAAGAAGAGATGAACAAGCTCTCGATCCTCGAAACCGGCTCACCGGAGTACGCGGTCACGCGCAACTACTTGGACTGGGCGACATCGGTGCCATGGGGTGTGTACGGCGAGGACAAACTGGACCTCAAGCACGCCCGCAAGATCCTGGACAACCACCATGCCGGCCTCGACGATATCAAGGACCGCATCCTCGAGTTCCTCGCGGTCGGTGCCTACAAGGGTGAAATCAGCGGCTCCATCGTGCTGCTGGTGGGGCCGCCGGGCGTGGGCAAGACCAGCGTCGGCAAATCCATCGCCGAATCCCTCGGCCGACCGTTCTATCGCTTCAGCCTCGGCGGCATGCGCGACGAAGCGGAAATCAAGGGCCACCGCCGTACTTACATTGGTGCGATGCCGGGCAAACTCGTGCAAGCGCTGAAAGACGTCGAAGTGATGAACCCGGTGATCATGCTCGACGAAATCGACAAGATGGGCCAAAGCTATCAGGGCGACCCGGCCTCGGCGCTGCTGGAAACCCTCGACCCGGAGCAGAACGTCGAATTCCTCGACCACTACCTGGACCTGCGCCTGGACCTGTCGAAAGTGCTGTTCGTCTGCACCGCCAACACCCTGGACTCGATTCCCGGCCCCCTGCTGGACCGGATGGAAGTCATCCGCCTGTCGGGTTACATCACCGAAGAAAAAGTCGCCATCGCCAAACGCCACTTGTGGCCCAAACAGCTTGAGAAGGCCGGAGTCTCGAAAGGCAGCCTGAGCATCAGCGACAGCGCCCTCAGAGCGCTGATCGACGGTTATGCCCGTGAAGCCGGCGTTCGCCAACTGGAGAAAAATCTCGGCAAACTGGTGCGCAAAGCCGTGGTGAAGCTGCTCGAAGATCCAGGAGCGGTGATCAAATTTGGTCCGAAAGACCTCGAGGCTTCATTGGGCAAACCCGTGTTCCGTAATGAACAAGTACTGTCCGGGACGGGGGTAATCACCGGCCTGGCCTGGACCAGCATGGGCGGTGCAACCCTGCCGATCGAAGCCACACGCATTCATACCCTCAATCGCGGTTTCAAGCTCACCGGGCAACTGGGCGAAGTGATGAAAGAGTCCGCGGAAATTGCCTACAGCTACGTCAGCTCCAATCTGAAGTCGTTTGGCGGTGATCCGAAATTCTTCGACGAAGCCTTCGTGCACCTGCATGTTCCGGAAGGCGCCACTCCGAAAGACGGCCCGAGCGCTGGCGTGACCATGGCCAGTGCCCTGTTGTCGCTGGCACGCAACCAGCCGCCGAAAAAAGGCGTGGCCATGACCGGCGAACTGACATTGACCGGGCATGTACTGCCGATTGGCGGAGTACGTGAGAAGGTGATTGCAGCGCGGCGGCAGAAGATTTTCGAGCTGATCTTGCCGGAGCCCAACCGTGGCAGCTTTGAAGAACTGCCGGACTACCTGAAGGAAGGGATTACCGTGCACTTTGCCAAGCGATTTGCGGATGTGGCGAAGGTGTTGTTCTAGTCACACACTGCAGTGGCCAGAGCGTGCTCTGGCCACTGCACACATGATTTTCTGAACAGCTATCGCGATCGGATATAAAAACTGTCATTAATGACAGTATCAACCCTATTACTAATGTCCTAGCCTGTCACTCGACTATCCGAACATCTTCAAGGGACGACCACAATATGTCGACTGATAAAACTCCGCGCGGGACGAAGTCTAGCGGTCATTTCGAATGGACAATTAAAGGAAAAAAATTTTATACCGACCAAATTTATATATGGCACGAAGGACCCAACATACAAATCAACGGTTATTTCGATTTTGCCGGCCCAAACCAAAAAATAATGACTGTCCTTATCGATCGCGATACCCCTGGAGAGGAGCAAACATTTGACCCTCCAACGTGGCTAAAGGAAGTGAGTTACCAAGCTGATAGCGGATCGGCTTATGCCATTACCGGAAAATACACTGCCACTCTCAACAAACACACTAAACAGTATAAGTTATCGTTCGACTTACTGTTTGGTGGCGGCCTATCAATTCAATGTAAGCTCGACGTTAGCGAGTAGATACTCAATCCGCTTAAATGCGCACCACTCGCGCCAGAGCCTGTACGTTAGCCATTCCTCGACCCGGCTCTGGTCACATTTTGTCTCATCTTCAGTTATGCTCGCCGTTCGTCGTGAATGCCGGAGCCACTGACCCCATGTCCCCCACCCGCCTGTTTGTTCCCCTCGCCCTCGCCTTGCTGGCCGCCTGTGCCACGCAACCGAAACATAACGTGACCGTGGAAAAACAAAGCGAATGCCCGGTGAAGCTTACCAGCGGGCAGAACCTGATCCTGACCCTGCCCAGCAATCCGACTACGGGTTACCGCTGGTCGATCCAGGACTCGGCCGGTGGCGTATTGCGCGCGCTCAGCCCTGAGGTCTACAGCAACCCGGAAGATGCCGGCGTCGTGGGTGCTGCCGGTGTTTCGACCTGGCGATTCCAGGCGTTCGCCCCCGGCACTGGACGCTTACGCTTGACTTCCCAACAACCTTGGGCACCGGAAGTGCTGCCGGTGGACGCCTTCGACTGCGCCATTTCGGTCAACTGACCATGGGCTGGCTGATTCTGGCGCTGATGGGCGCAGTGACTTTTCTCTATGGCCTAAGCGTGCACGCCGCGCTACTTTGCCTGTTGGTCAAGCCGCTGCCTGTCCTGGCCCTGCTCGGCTGGCTGCACGACGCACCACCCGGGGAGTATCGGCGCTGGATCAGTCTTGGACTGATTTTCTCCCTGCTCGGCGACGTGCTGCTGGCATGGCCGGGGGATTTGTTTGTGTTCGGCCTCGGGGCGTTTCTCGGCGCCCACCTGGCTTATCTGAAAGCTTATTTAACGGACTGCAGACGGTTGGCCCTGTTGCCACTGGTCCTGGCCCTCGGCGTCGGCGCGATTCTGCTGGGGGTACTGATTGCCCACGGTCTCGGGCCTTTGCTGATTCCCGTGATCGTCTATGGCCTGGCGATCAGCGCCATGCTCTGGCGCGCACTGGCACGTCTGGGCACCGATGTGCCCAAGCGTTCGGCGCTGCTTGCGGCAGCCGGAGCCGTGGCGTTCGTGTTTTCCGATAGCGTGATCGGTATCAGCCGCTTTGTCGTGCCGTTTGAGGCGGCGCCGTACGTCATCATCCTCAGTTATTGGCTGGGGCAATGGGGCATCACGGCATCGGCGTTCGATCAAAAACCGCGTTAGATCGCGAAGGGACACGGAGCGTCCCGGGCGGCGTTCCCACGCAGAGCGTGGGAACGATCGATCGAACACCAATACATACATTGTCATTAATGTCTGTTGAAACCTGTTAGTTCGAATAGTCGTCCGGACCGCTCGCAGGCCGTACATTCAAGATTCCAACAATCCTTGAAGAGATAGGCCCTATGGATATCCAACAACGAAGAAGCTTTGTCGACAGTCGCATCCCTGTTGAAATGAAATTCCGCCAGTGCTGTCAGAAAAACTATCTGAGTGCCACCCTTCAGGATCGCGATGAATTCAACTCCGAGGAGTTTTACATCAGCGTCGGCTCCCGGGAAATATTGGCTGTTTTCAAAGCTGGGGAAAAAGACACCCCTGAAGACCGCGCCTTCGATATCTATATCCCTAAGAATATCGAAACCGGTTACTACGAATTAAATTCACCGGATCAACTGATAGAAATCGCCTTGACTGAAAAATTCCCGACTTACACCAGTTACTGGGCATTCAAGGGCGCAATGGATCTGGTCGTTAACGCTGACAAGCAAGACTACTCCGGCACATTCAATGTTCGCTTCAAGGACAAAGAAAACCGTGAGTTTATATCCGAAGCCAAGTTTGCTTTTTCTGTGGAAGCTTGAATACAGGTAGCCGACGGAGCCGTGGCGTTCGCGTGCTCCGATAGCGTGATGGGTATCAGCCGCTTTGTGAGCGTGGGAGCGAGCAAAGCGTCAGTCCCGTCGGTTTATCAGACAACCCGCGCATCCCCGCGCCAACTTGGCTAAAATGCCGGCCTTTCCACCGACACCGCCGGAACCGCCGTGAGCAAAGAATCCGATCGCCTTTTCGCCCAGCCTTTGGCCCAGGTGCCTGACTTCGCCTTCAACGAGGACGTGGTGCGGGTATTCCCGGACATGATCAAGCGCTCGGTGCCGGGTTATCCGACCATTGTCGAAAACCTCGGTGTGCTCGCCGCACAATTCGCCCAGCCCAACACTGTGCTCTACGACCTTGGCTCGTCCCTGGGCGCTGTGACACAGGCGCTGCGTCGACATGTGCGCACTGACGGCTGCCGTGTCATCGCTGTGGATAACTCCGCGGCGATGGTCGAGCGATGCCGTGAGTATCTCAACGGCCAGGACTCGATGTTCCAGGAGTTGCTGCCGGTGGAAGTGATCGAAGGTGACATCCTCGCCCTCGAATTCCAGCCTGCCTCGGTGGTGGCGCTGAACTTCACCCTGCAATTCATTGCTCCGGATCAGCGAAGCGCGCTGCTGTCGCGCATCCACCAGTCCCTGTTGCCCGGTGGTGCACTGATTCTCTCGGAAAAACTGCGGTTTGAAGACGAGCAGGAGCATGCGTTGCTCACCGACCTGCACGTCGCCTTCAAGCGCGCCAACGGCTATAGCGAACTGGAAATAGCCCAGAAGCGTAGCGCCATCGAAAACGTCATGAAGCCCGACAGCCTCGAAGAACACCGCGAACGCCTGTTGGCCGCCGGGTTCTCGAAAGTCGTGCCGTGGTTCCAGTGTCTTAACTTTGCCTCGTTGATTGCCTTGCCATGATTGATCTGTCCCCCCTCGCCCGCCGCCTGGCTGGCACACCGCTGGCCGAATGGGCCAACACACTGCAGGCGCAACTCGACAAGAAAATGGAGAAAGGTCACGGCGACCTGGAGCGCTGGCAAAGCGCGCTGGATGCCTTGCCTCAGATCCAGCCAAGCGAAATCGACCTGTTGAACGGCTTGAAGCTGGACACCGATTGCGACGATGAAACCCGTGCGCAAATGCGCACCGCGCTGATGGGCTTGTCGCCGTGGCGCAAAGGCCCCTTCGATCTGTTTGGCGTGCATGTCGACACCGAATGGCGTTCGGACTGGAAGTGGTCGCGTGTCGCCCCGCACCTGGACCTCAAAGGCAAGCGCATCCTCGACGTCGGCTGCGGCAATGGTTACTACATGTGGCGCATGCTCGGCGCGGGTGCGGACAGCGTAATCGGTGTCGATCCAAACTGGTTGTTCTTCTGCCAGTTCCAGGCGGTGCAACGTTACCTGTCCGAGCCGAATGCGTGGCACCTGCCATTTCCTTTCGAAGACCTGCCGCCGAATCTGGAAGGCTTCGACACAGTGTTTTCGATGGGTGTCTTCTACCACCGCCGATCGCCGATCGAGCACTTGCTGGCGCTGAAGGATTGCCTGGTCAAGGGCGGCGAACTGGTGCTGGAGACGCTGGTGGTCGAAGGCGACAAACATCAAGTGCTGGTGCCGGAAGACCGTTATGCGCAGATGCGCAACGTATGGTTCCTGCCGTCAGTGCCGGCGCTGGAGTTGTGGTTGCGCCGTGCCGGGTTCACTGATGTGAAATGCGTGGACGTGAGTGTGACCACGGTTGAAGAACAGCGCGGCACGGAATGGATGAAGTATCAGTCGCTGAGCGACTTCCTCGATCCCGAAGACCACAGCAAGACCATCGAAGGGCTGCCGGCGCCGATGCGGGCTGTCATCGTCGCCCGTAAGTAGCAATGGTCGTTCCCACGCTCTGCGTGGGAATGCATCCTGTGACGCTCTGCGTCACGCCCGTGAAGGGACGCGGAGCGTCCCGGGCGGCATTCCCACGCGGAGCGTGGGAACGATCATTTCTCGGTTGGTTTGGCTCTACGGACCTTGAAGAACTCGCTGAGCACCGCCCCGCATTCCTCGGCCAACACCCCACCTTCATACAGCACCCGGTGGTTCAAAAAGCCCTGGGTAAAAAACTGCCCCTGGCTCTGCACAATCCCGGCCTTGGGTTCCAGCGCGCCATACACCACCCGTGCAATCCGCGAATGCACGATCAGCCCGGCGCACATGCTGCACGGTTCCAGCGTCACATACAGCGTGCTGCCCGGCAGGCGATAGTTGCTGACGGCTAGCGCGGCGGTGCGGATCGCGACCATCTCGGCATGGGCACTCGGATCGTTGCCACTGATGGGGCAGTTGAAGCCGCGACCGATGATTTCACCGTCCTGCACCAGCACCGCACCCACGGGCACTTCGCCCAACGCGGCACCTTGAGCGGCGAGGGCAAGGGCTTCGCGCATGAAGTCGCGATCACGGCTGCGGTCGATGATCGCAGCGGGACGTATCTGACGCATTACGCCACCTCGATCGCGGCCATCAGGCCGGTTTCCATGTGATCGATCACATGGCAATGGAACATCCATACCCCGGGGTTATCCGCCACCAGCGCCACTTGCGCACGCTCGTTCTTGCCCAACAAATACGTGTCGGTGAAATACGGGATGACCTTGTGCCGATTCGAGGCGATGACCTTGAAGCTCATGCCATGCAGGTGAATCGGATGCTGATATTGAGTCATGTTTTTCAATTCAAAAATGTAGCTTTTGCCCTTTTCCAGCTTGGCGATCGGGCGGTCGGCGCAGGTTTTATCCGTAATGTCCCAGGCTTTGCCATTGATCTGCCACAGGCTTGGCGGCTTGCCGTTGTCGACATTCACCGACACTGACCCCACCCATTCGAAATTGAAGTTGAGTTTCTCGGCATTGGCCAGGTCCGGTTCCGCCACAGGGTTGGCGGGCAGTGCCGCAGGCCATGCAGTCGGCGCGTCGGTGTTGGCCACGGAGCGCAGCGTGCCCAAGCGAACCGGGCCGTTGCGCAGGGACAACTCTTCACCCGCCGGTGGCGCTTTGATCGCCAGGCAAATACGCATGCCTGGGCCCAGCCAGTATTCCTTGCCCAGCGGGCGCGGTTCGACGGGATTGCCGTCCAGCGCATAGATCTGCGCTTCGACGCCCGGGATGTTGAGGCGGTAGGTCAACGTGTTATCGAGGTTAAGCACCCGCACCCGGGTGATCTGCCCGGCAGGCAAGTCAATGATCGCCTGCGGGACACCGTTGATGGTCGACAGGCGCCCCGCCGTACCGCCTCGGGCGGCTTCGCGAGGAATGCTGAAGTCGACAAAAGCGCCCTGCTCATCGACATGCCAGCTCTTCAAGCTCAAGGTTTTCTCGTACTTGAAACCGGTCGGCTCGCGCTCCTCGACGATCAGCGGGCCGACCAGCCCGCGCCCAAGCTCTTCGCTGCTGCTCACGTGGGGGTGATACCAGTAGCTGCCGGCATCGGGCACGCGGAATTTGTAGTCGAAGTATTCACCGGGCAATACCGGCAACTGCGACACGTATGGCACACCGTCCATCTCCAGCGGCAGGCGGATGCCATGCCAGTGGATGGTCGTCGCCACTGGCAGGTGGTTGATGAACCGCACTCGCAGCCATTCGCCCTGACGCACGCGCAATTCGGTGCCCGGTGCCGAGGGACCGAACGCCCAGGCTTCGGTCTTGTGCCCCGCCACCAACTCGACGTCCAGCGGCGCGGCGATCAGCTCATAGTCATGGCCCGCCTCAGCGTCGGCCATCTTGCCCAACCAGTACCGCGACGCGCCCCCCGCCCCGACACCAACGACAACAAGACCGGCCAGGCCACCGAGGATTTGGCGACGGGTAAAGGACATGAACTCAACTACCTCACACGAAAGCGGCAGGCCCAAGACCCGCAAAAGGCGAATACGATACACCCGCAGTTGCGAAAGAAACAGCAAAGCGGACGTGACGACGAGCCGCAGGCAGGGCCGGCATCAATGCAAAAAGCCGCGTGAACTCACGTTCACACGGCTTTTTTATCCTGCGATCAACCCCTCAGGGCTGGTGCGGGATCATTCCCACTCAATCGTCGCTGGCGGCTTGCTCGACACGTCGTAGGTGACGCGGGAGATGCCTTCGATTTCATTGATGATGCGGCCGCTGACGGTTTCCAGCAGTTCGTAAGGCAGGTGTGCCCAACGCGCGGTCATGAAGTCGATGGTTTCCACGGCACGCAGGGCCACGACCCAGGCGTAACGACGGCCATCGCCGACAACGCCAACCGATTTCACCGGCTGGAACACCACGAAGGCCTGGCTGACCTTGTGGTACCAGTCGGCCTTGCGCAGTTCTTCGATGAAGATGTGGTCGGCACGACGCAGCAGGTCGGCGTATTCCTTCTTCACTTCGCCGAGGATGCGCACGCCCAGGCCCGGGCCCGGGAACGGGTGCCGGTAGACCATGTCGTACGGCAGGCCCAGCTCCAGGCCCAGACGACGGACTTCGTCCTTGAACAGCTCACGCAGCGGCTCAACCAGCTTGAGGTTCATTTCTTCCGGCAAGCCGCCCACGTTGTGGTGCGACTTGATCACGTGGGCCTTGCCGCTTTTCGCGCCAGCCGACTCGATCACATCCGGGTAGATGGTGCCCTGGGCCAGGTACTTGATGTTGTCCAGCTTGCAGGATTCGGCATCGAACACGTCGATGAAGGTACGGCCGATGATCTTGCGCTTCTTCTCTGGGTCGGCTTCGCCGGCCAGGTTGTCGAGGAACTGGTCCTCGGCGTTGGCGCGGATCACCTTGACGCCCATGTTCTCGGCGAACATGGCCATTACTTGCTCGCCTTCGTGCAGGCGCAGCAGGCCGTTGTCGACGAAGACGCAGGTCAGTTGGTCGCCGATGGCCTTGTGCAGCAGTGCGGCAACCACGGACGAGTCCACGCCGCCGGACAGGCCCAGCAGGACGTTGTCGGTGCCGACCTGGGCGCGAACCTGGGCGATGGCGTCTTCAGCGATCTTCGATGGGGTCCACAGCGCTTCGCACTCGCAGATGTCGAGGATGAAGCGCGACAGGATGCGACCGCCCTGCTTGGTGTGGGTCACTTCCGGGTGGAACTGCACGCCGTAGTAACGACGCTCGTCGCTGAACATGCCAGCGATAGGGCAGCTCGGGGTGCTGGCCAGGATGTGGAAATCTTCCGGCATCCTGGTGACCTTGTCACCGTGGCTCATCCATACGTCGAGGCCAAACAGGCCATCGGCGTCGATGTGGTCTTCGATGCCGTCGAGCAGGCGGCTCTTGCCGACCACGTCTACGCGGGCATAGCCGAACTCACGCAGGTCGGAACCTTCAACCTTGCCGCCCAGTTGCTCGGCCATGGTCTGCATGCCGTAGCAGATACCGAAGACTGGCACGCCCAGGTCGAACACTGCTTGCGGACAGCGAGGGCTGTCGGCTTCGTGCACGGACTCGGGGCCGCCGGCGAGGATCACGCCTTTTGGAGCGAATTCGCGAATGGCTTCCTCGTCCATGTCGAACGGATGCAGTTCGCAGTAAACGCCGATTTCACGCACGCGGCGGGCAATCAGTTGGGTGTACTGGGAACCGAAATCGAGGATCAGGATGCGGTGAGCGTGAATGTCGAGGGCCATGATTCAGTCTCGTCTAAGTAATTCAGAAACAGTCGTGATTCAGAAACAACTCGGGGCTGAATAGAACAGCCCCGGTTGCTTAACGATTTGCTTGAAGCCTCAACCTACGCGGTAGTTTGGCGCTTCTT
The DNA here is from genome assembly GCF_058791355.1 of Pseudomonas sp. EB271-G4-1. Lineage (NCBI taxonomy): Bacteria > Pseudomonadati > Pseudomonadota > Gammaproteobacteria > Pseudomonadales > Pseudomonadaceae > Pseudomonas > Pseudomonas sp. EB271-G4-1. The sequence goes on along the minus strand of NZ_JBYTEO010000086.1, from coordinate 8,110 downwards.
TGGTGATCTGTACGTCGTGGACGTGGGACTCGGCCATGCCAGCACCGGTGATCCGCACGAACTCAGGCTTGGTGCGCATTTCTTCGATGTCGGCACTGCCGGTGTAACCCATCGAGGAACGCAGGCCGCCCATCAGTTGATGGATGATGGCGCTCAGGGTGCCCTTGTACGGCACACGCCCTTCGATACCTTCCGGAACCAGCTTCTCGGCACCCGCGGAGGAGTCCTGGAAGTAACGGTCGGAGGAACCCTGGGCCTGGGACATGGCGCCCAGCGAACCCATGCCGCGATAAGCCTTGTACGAACGGCCCTGGAACAGTTCGATCTCGCCTGGCGCTTCTTCGGTACCGGCGAACATCGAGCCCATCATCACGCAGGAAGCACCGGCCACGATGGCCTTGGACAGGTCACCGGAGAAACGGATGCCGCCGTCGGCGATCAACGGAACGCCAGTGCCTTCGAGGGCAGCGGCGACGTTGGCGATGGCACTGATTTGCGGCACGCCGACACCGGCGACGATACGGGTGGTGCAGATCGAGCCAGGGCCGATACCGACCTTGACTGCGTCAGCGCCCGCTTCGGCCAGGGCCTTGGCGGCAGCGCCGGTGGCGATGTTGCCGCCGATCACCTGCACTTCAGGGAAGTTTTGTTTAACCCAGCGAACGCGGTCGATCACGCCTTTGGAGTGACCGTGGGCGGTGTCGACCACCACCACGTCAACGCCGGCGTTGACCAGGGCAGCAACACGGTCACCGGTGTCTTTACCGGTACCGACCGCGGCGCCCACGCGCAGACGACCTTGATCGTCCTTGCTGGCCAGCGGGTAAGCCTTGGCTTTTTCGATGTCGTTGACGGTCATCATGCCCTTGAGGGCGAACTTGTCGTCGACGATCAGTACGCGTTCGATGCGGTGCTTGTGCAGCAACTCGCGAACGTCGTTCTTGTCGGCGCCTTCCTTGACCGTGACCAGGCGCTCTTTAGGCGTCATCACTTCACGGACAGTGGCTTCCAGACGGTTCTCGAAACGCACGTCACGGGAAGTGACAATGCCGACCAGGTCGCCATTGTGCAGCACCGGAACGCCGGAGATGTTGTTCATGCGGGTCAATTCGAACAGTTCGCGCACGGTAGCGTCGGCATCGATGGTGATCGGATCCTTGACCACACCGGCTTCGTAACGCTTGACCTTGCGCACTTCGGCAGCTTGCTGCTCGATGGTCATGTTCTTGTGGATGATACCGATACCACCTTCCTGAGCCATGGCAATTGCCAGACGGGCTTCAGTGACGGTGTCCATGGCGGCGGAGACCAGTGGAATATTCAGCTCGATGCCACGGGTAAGGCGGGTCTTGAGACTGACTTCGTTAGGAAGCACCTCGGAATAACCGGGCACTAGGAGAATGTCGTCGAATGTCAGAGCTTCTTGGCTGATACGCAGCATCGCGGGGGCTCCCGAGCGGGAAAATGGAAGCGCGCCATTATAGTCAGACACCCCCTCGGGTTCAATGTAAAACTCTGTCTATTATCGACCTTATGGATATACGGAACATATCGCCCCCTGTAGGAGCTGTCGAAGGCTGCGATCTTTTGACATTGATCTTCAAAAGCAAGATCAAAAGATCGCAGCCTGCGGCAGCTCCTACAGGAGGATGCAACGATCAGAGCTCTACTTTCACCCAACTAACGGGTTGATCCAGCCAATCGGCAAATTCGTCGAGAAAGCTCTGCTTGAACCCCGCCTCGGCCCAGTTGTTGAAAATGAAGCCCAGGTTGGAAAAGCCGCACTCCTGCAGGAACAGGAAACCGTTGATGTCATCTTCATGCCCGCATTCAGGGCAGGTGAAGTTATCGGTCCGTCCGGGCATCCAGTCTTCGAGGCTTTCAAACAGTGCTTCACCGATTTCCTTGCGGCACTCGGCACAACCGGCCTCGCCAAGAAACCCCTTGGCCGGTGTATAGATGCAGCGCTTGGTGACGATCTCCAGGCCATTGATCGGCTCGCCGAACGGCAGGGCTTGCGGGTGCAGGACCACTTCCCTGGCACCCTCGGCGATGGCGTGGGCCATGCGATTGCCGGTGCGGCCGCAGGTGGTCAACTGTTCGTTGATGATGTTCTTGCGCACCAGCCAGCGCACGATCGCCCGGGCCCGCGGCTCATGCACCGGCAGTGTGGAAATTTTCGGGACAATGATGCTTTGGGAATTCATGGGGCGACCTGCTGTAACGCTTTGAAGGAAGCCCGGCAGCTTAAGCCCAAGGCTTCAGAGGTCAAGTACTCAAGTAACGCCCGATCAGGGCGATACCGCTGGCCAGGACCAGCCAGGTCACCAGGCGGACGAACGCCTCACGTGACAATTTCAGGGTCAGCCGTCGACCGATCCACAGGCCCAGCGCCATGGCCGGCAGCAAACACAACGCCAGCACCAACAAGGGTAGCTCGGCATAGACACCGGCAACAATGAACAGGCTCAGGCGCACCACCGTGCTGCAACTGATCAACGCACTCTGGGTCGCTCGAGCCGCCTCCTTGGGCAAGCGGCTGTTCAAATAGATCGCGTACAGAAAGCCGCCACTGCTAAACAACGCCCCAAACATCCCGCCCACGGTGCCCATCGGCAATGCCCAGGCGGCAGACAATTGCGCCGGACGGGTTTTAATCCACAGGCTGTAGATGGCGTAGGCACTGATAAACAGCCCCATCAACAGCAGCAACAGGTCGGACTTGAGGTTCAACAGGAAGATCACGCCCAGCGTGCAACCCACCGCCATGCAGGGCAACAATCGCAGCAGCTCAGGCCTGGCGACATCCCGCCGCGAGGGCAGCAGGTTGCCGAATGCCGCGACAAAATCAAGCAACACCAGCAACGGTACGATCTTCGACAGCGGCAGGAACAGGATCAGGATCGGCCCGGCGACCAGCGCCGTGCCGAAACCGGCAATGCCGAACACGATATAGGCCAGGGCGATGCCCAGCGCGATTACCAGCCAGTCCGTGGCGCCGAAGGGCCATTGGTTCATCAGCTCAAACACATTCATCCCCAGTCATCCATGAATCGCGAAGCAGACTCTACCCCTGTAGGAGCGAGCATGCTCGCGAAAAACCTGAGGACACCGCGGGGTGTCAGACTCCCCGCGTCATCATTGACCTCCATCGCGAGCGTGCTCGCGCCTACAGGGGATCGTGCATTCGGTTGGAGAATGCCTTTAAACTGCGCCCCATGATTAAAGATCCCTTTGCAAGACTCGGCCTGGACCGCGAAGTCCTGACCGTCAGCCAGCTCAACGGCCGCGCGCGGGTGTTGCTTGAAGACGTTTTCAGCAATATCTGGGTCGAAGGCGAAATCTCCAACCTCGCCCGGCCGGCGTCGGGCCACGTGTATTTCACCCTCAAGGACAGCGGCGCCCAGGTGCGTTGCGCGCTGTTCCGGCAAAACGCCGCGCGTGTGCGTCAAGCGCTGAAGGATGGCCTGGCCGTCAAGGTACGCGGCAAAGTCTCGTTGTTCGAGGGACGCGGCGATTACCAACTGATCCTCGATACCGTGGAGCCGGCCGGTGATGGAGCATTGCGCCTGGCGTTCGATGCCTTGAAGGAAAAACTCAGCGCCGAAGGCCTGTTCAGCGCCGAGCGCAAAGTACCCCTGCCGGCGCATCCACAACGCATCGGCATCATCAGTTCGCCCACCGGCGCAGTCATCCGCGACATCATCAGCGTGTTCCGCCGCCGCGCGCCGCAGGTGCAATTGACCCTGATCCCCACCGCCGTGCAGGGCCGCGAAGCCACCGCGCAGATTGTCCGCGCGTTAAAACTGGCGGATGCCCGCGGTTTCGACGCGCTGATCCTGGCCCGCGGTGGCGGTTCGCTGGAAGACCTCTGGTGCTTCAACGAAGAAGCCGTGGCGCGCGCGGTGGATGCCTGCGTGACACCGATCGTCAGCGCCGTCGGCCATGAAACCGATGTATCTATCAGTGACTTCGTCGCCGACGTCCGCGCGCCCACGCCATCGGCCGCCGCCGAGCTGCTGGCACCGGATTCCAGCGATCTGGTCCGCCGGGTCGAGAGCCTGCATCGGCGCCTGGTGATGCGCATGCGTGATCGCTTGATGCGTGACCGGCTGCGCCTGGAAGGCATCTCTCGGCGCCTGCGCCATCCCGGCGAACGCCTGCGCCAGCAAGCGCAACGCCTGGATGATCTGGACATGCGCATGCGTCGGGCCTTCGAACGCAGCCTCAACACCCGTCGCGAACGGCTGATCCGCCTGGAAACCCGCTTGGCCGGGCAGCATCCGGGACGTCAATTGGCGATGCTGCGCCAACGTCTCGACAGCCTCGCCGAACGCTTGCCCCGCGCCATCCGCGAAGGCCTGAAAAACCGTCGCCTGCGGCTGCAGAGCCAGATGCAAACACTGCACGTGGTCAGCCCCCTGGCGACTCTTGGCCGTGGCTACAGCATTTTGCTCGACGAGCGTGGCAATGCGATCCGCAGCGCCGCACAGACCCACACCGGCCAGCGCCTGAAGGCCAAGCTGGGTGAAGGCGAACTGCACGTGCGGGTCGAAGACAATCACCTGACGCCCGTCACCCTTTCTTTACTGGACTGATCCATGCCGCGTTTTTTAGCTCCGCTGCTGTTGCTTTGCCTGACCTTCAACGCCCACGCCGACAGCTACATCACCCGCCAGTTGAACAAACCGGTGCCGGGCGGCGTGGCGGTGGTCGACCTGGGCGCTGCCGCGCAAGCGCCGAAAGCCAGTTATCAGGGCAAACCCGTCCTGGTGATCAAGGAACAGAACAACTGGCTGGCGATTGTCGGCGTGCCGTTGACGGTCAAGCCGGGCGCCCAGGCCATCAGCAGTGGTGGGCGCAGCCTTGGTTTCACCGTCGGCAACAAGAAATATCCGGAGCAGCGAATCACCCTGAAAAACACCCAACAGGTCAATCCAGACCCGGACAATCTCAAGCGCATCGAGCGCGAACTGGCCGAACAGATCGCTGCCTACCGTACGTTCAGCCCGAATTCGCCAAGTAACGTGCTGCTGGACAAACCGGTAAACGGACCGCTGTCGAGCAAGTTCGGCGTACGCCGGTTCTTCAACGGTGAGGAGCGTAATCCTCACTCAGGCCTGGATTTCGCCGTGCCTGCCGGTACGCCGATCAAGACTCCAGCCGCAGGCAAGGTGATCTTGATCGGCAACTACTTCTTCAACGGCAATACGGTGTTTGTCGACCATGGCCAGGGGTTCATCAGCATGTTCTGCCACATGTCGAAAATCGACGTGAAGGTCGGCCAGCAGATGGCTCGTGGCGGTGTGGTTGGCAAAGTCGGGGCGACCGGTCGGGCGACCGGGCCGCATATGCACTGGAATGTCAGCCTGAATGATGCGCGGGTGGATCCGGCTATCTTTATCGGGGCGTTTCAACCTTAAGCAAGATCAAAAGATCGCAGCCTGCGGCAGCTCCTACAAGGTTCGTGTCGTATCGCTGAACCCTGTAGGAGCTGCCGCAGGCTGCGATCTTTCAAGGCCACTACTCCGCATCCAGATCCTCAATGCCATGGACTTCCCGGTCCGCCAGGCAATGCCTGACCCACTCCTGAGTCTCCACTGAAAACCAGCTCAACTCCTGCGCCGTAATCAATTCCCGCGCACACAGCCCGAGCAAATGCGAACGGGCTTCATGCCGCGAGAACCTGAACACGCCAAACGCCCAGTACAGCTCCTTTTGCCCAGCCTTGAGCAATTCCTCGCTGCGATCTATCCGCTCGTACGGCGCGATACTCTTGTCCAATAGCGTCTTTTCGACATCCGATAGAATCCGCTCACACATCCGCTCATGGGCTATCGGACGCAACACGCAGTATTGCTTCCAATCAGACTCGTTCATCACCGACTCCTGCTGGGCCTCCAAGACTTAAGAATAGCTTCGCCACCAGAATAAGACGCCAGCATCATCGATTGCGCACAGTTCAAACCTTGCGCAAACAACCTGAAGATCACCGTACTCCAGAGCAATAAAATCTCGCCAAACAAGCCCTAAAGAGGATTCCTCTCAATTTTTTCCCACCGCTTGCCATCCTTCCCCCCCGCGGTTAGGGTTGAAGGCATGAAAACCTCTCACACCCTCATTCAGCTTCGTCAGCACCGCAGTTTGTGCCTTGTCAGCGCACGACTGCCGGGCTGAATCGCGGCGCCTCGTCCCAAGCGTTACTCCAAGAACATTTTGATCCACCGGCAGGCCGCCTTTTTTCGGCCAACACAATAAGGATTTCCCGATGAGCATGCTCAAAGACCCGTCTTCGAAATACCGCGCGTTCCCGACCATCGATCTGCCGGACCGCACCTGGCCGTCGAAGACCATCACCGCCGCGCCAATCTGGTGCAGCTCCGACCTGCGCGATGGTAACCAGTCGCTGATCGAACCGATGGACGCCGTCAAGAAGCTGCGCTTCTGGAAAACCCTGGTGCAGGTCGGCGTGAAGGAAATCGAAGCGTCGTTCCCGTCCGCCTCGCAGACCGATTTCGACTTCGTACGCACCCTGATCGAAGACGGTCATATCCCGGACGACACCACCATCCAGGTATTGACCCAGGCACGTGAAGATTTGATCGCGCGTACTTTCGAATCCCTGCGTGGCGCGAAAAAAGCCATCGTTCACCTGTACAACGCCACGTCTCCTTCTTTCCGCCGCATTGTCTTCAACCAGGACTTGGAAGGGGTCAAGGAAATCGCCGTAAACGCGGCCAAGCTGTTCGTCAAATATGCCGCCCAGCAGCCGGAAACCGAGTGGACCTTCCAGTACTCCCCGGAAACCTTCAGCGCCACAGAACTGGAGTTCGCCAAGGAAGTCTGCGACGCGGTGATCGAAGTCTGGAACCCGACGCCCGAGCGCAAGATCATCCTCAACCTGCCGGCCACCGTCGAATGCGCTACCCCGAACATCTATGCCGACCAGATCGAATGGTTCGGCCGTCACATCAACCGTCGTGACAGCGTGATCATCAGCCTGCACACCCACAACGACCGTGGCACTGGCGTTGCCGCCACCGAGCTGGGCCTGATGGCTGGCGCCGACCGCGTCGAAGGCTGCCTGTTCGGCAACGGCGAGCGTACCGGTAACGTCGACCTGGTGACCGTGGCCCTGAACATGTACACCCAGGGCCTGAACCCTGAGCTGGACTTCTCCGACATCGACGGCGTGCGCAAGGTCGTCGAAGAGTGCAACCAGATCCAGGTTCACCCGCGTCACCCGTACGTTGGCGACCTGGTGCACACCGCATTCTCCGGCTCGCACCAGGACGCAATTCGCAAGGGTTTCGCCCAGCAGAAACCGGACGCCCTGTGGGAAGTGCCGTACCTGCCGATCGACCCGGCCGACATCGGCCGCAGCTACGAGGCGGTCATCCGCGTCAACAGCCAGTCGGGCAAGGGCGGCATCGCCTATCTGTTGGAGCAGGAATACGGCATCAGCCTGCCACGTCGCATGCAGATCGAATTCAGCCAGGTCGTGCAGCGCGAAACCGATCGCCTGGGCCTGGAAATGACCGCCCAGCAAATCCACGCGCTGCTGCACAGCGAGTACTTGCAGGCCAACACCCCGTATGCGCTGGTCAGCCATCGCCTGCAGGAAGAAAACGGCCACAGCGCCGTCGAAGTGGAAGTGGCCAGCAAAGGCCAGGGCGAAACCAACCTGCACTGGCGCGGCAAGGGCAACGGCGCCCTGGAAGCACTGGTGGCCGGTCTGCCGATTCCAGTGGAAATCATGGACTACAACGAACACGCCATCGGCGCGGGCACCAATGCCAAGGCGGCGGCCTACATCGAACTGCGAGTGAATGGTGAGCGTGCGGTGCACGGCGTGGGTATCGATGAAAACATCACCACCGCCAGCTTCAAGGCCCTGTTCAGCGCGCTGAACCGCTCCCTGAGCCAGCCGGAAGCGAAAGCGGCTTAATTAGCCTTCGCTGAAATACAAAAGGCCCCGAGATGCGATCTCGGGGCCTTTTTGTTTGCCTGTAGTTTTTGTAGTGCCTGTCATGCCATCTTCGCGAGCAGGCTCGCTCCTGTCTCTTCTCCACACCTTACGCTGCCGACGATGCCGGTCAGGTGCAGATCT
>NZ_JBYTEO010000085.1:0-25604 GCF_058791355.1 Pseudomonas sp. EB271-G4-1 | reverse complement strand
CCCACAGGTTTTGGGAACGCCAGAAAAACCTGTGGGAGCGGCGGTGCGGCGATCCGACTTGCCCGCGAAGGAGTGAGTTCAGACGCCGCTGAACTCAAACCGCGACGTGATACGGATTCCTCGGATCATGATTCCAGTCCAGAAATGGCTTGCCGTTCTCCATCGGCACCATCTCGATACAGTCCTGCACCGGGCAGGTGATCTGGCACAGGTTGCAGCCCACGCACTCATCATCGATCACTTCATACTTGTGGGTACCGTCCGCCTGCTTGACGCTGGCGACCGCCTGGTGCGAGGTGTCTTCGCAGGCAATATGGCAGCGCCCACACCCAATACACGCCTCCTGATCGATCTTCGCGATCACCTGATAGTTGATATCCAGGTACTTCCAGTCGGTGGTATTGCCCACCGCACGCCCGGAAAACTCGGCGATGTTGGCGTAACCTTGACTGTCCATCCAGCGGGACAGGCCGTCCTTCATCTCCTCGACAATCCGGAAGCCATGCAGCATTGCCGCCGTGCACACTTGCACCGAGCCGCTGCCCAGCGCAATGAATTCGGCGGCATCGCGCCAGTTGCCAATGCCGCCAATGCCGCTGATCGGCAGGCCCTGGGTCTGCGGGTCGCGGGCGATTTCGGCGACCATGTTCAAGGCGATCGGCTTGACTGCCGAGCCACAATAGCCGCCATGGGTACTTTGGCTGCCGACAATGGGATTGGCGACCATGCGCTCCAGGTTGACGCTGGTGATCGAGTTGATCGTATTGATCAACGACACCGCATCCGCACCGCCACGATGCGCCGCGCGGGCAGCGACACGGATGTCGGTGATGTTCGGCGTGAGCTTGACGATCACCGGCAATGAGCAATAGGTCTTGCACCAGCGGGTGACCTGCTCGACGTATTCCGGGACTTGGCCAACCGCTGCGCCCATGCCGCGCTCAGGCATACCGTGAGGGCAACCGAAGTTCAGCTCGATGCCGTCGGCACCCGTGGCTTCCACCAGCGGCAGGATGTGTTTCCACGATTCTTCGACGCAAGGCACCATCAGCGACACGATAAGCGCGCGGTCCGGCCAGTCCTTCTTGACCTGGGTGATTTCCCGCAGGTTGATCTCCAGCGAGCGATCGGTGATCAGTTCGATATTGTTAAAACCCAGTACCTCCCGATTAGCCCCGAAGTGCGCCGAATAGCGCGAAGAAACGTTGACCGCCGCCGGGTCTTCCCCCAGGGTTTTCCAGACCACGCCACCCCAGCCAGCCTCGAAGGCGCGGACCACGTTGTAGGCCTTGTCGGTCGGCGGTGCAGAGGCCAGCCAGAACGGGTTGGGGGACTTGATGCCAGCAAAGACAATCGACAGATCGGCCATTTATGCAGCCTCCACATTGAGCATCAGTTGAGCGTTGATCGCCTCGGCGGCGCGCTTGCCGTGCTGTACTGCCTGAACGGTGAGATCCTGGTCGAGGCTGGTGCAGTCGCCGCCGGCATACACGCCAGGAATGCTGGTGCGCAGATGCTCGTCCACCTGGATGCGATCACCCTCGCGCTTGAGTTCCCGGGCCAGCGGATCGCTGAGTGCGCTGCTGTCGAAGGCCTGGCCGATGGCCTTGAATATCGCGTCGGCAGCCAGCTCAAAAGTTTCGCCAGTGGTTTGCAGGCGGCCTTCAACCAGGTGGGTGCGAGCGAATCGCATGCCGCGCACCTGGCCCTGGTCATTGAGCAAGACTTCCTCCGGTTGGGCCCAGGTCAACAGGCGTACCTGATTGGCCTTGGCAATCTCCTGTTCATGGTGGGTGGCCCCCATGTCCTCGACACCACGGCGATACACCAGGTTGACGTCGTGGGCGCCGAGCCGGGCCATCTGCACCGCCATGTCGATGGCGGTGTTGCCGGCGCCGAGCACGATGCAGTGGTCGGCCAGCGGCAGCTGGGTCAAGTCGTCGGCCTGGCGCAGCTCGCGGATATAGTCGGTGGCGGCTACCAGGCCGGGCGCGTCTTCATGCAGTAAGCCAAGCTGTTTGCTGGCCGCCAGGCCGAGGCCGAGGAACACCGCGTCGAATTGTTGATGCAGGTCGCTGAGGCTGAGGTTTTCTCCGAGCCTGTGCCCATGGCGGATTTCGATGCCGCCGATTTCCAACAGGAAGTCCAACTCCTTTTGTGCGTAATCGTCCACCAGTTTGTATTTCGCGATCCCGTATTCATTCAGGCCACCGGCCTTTTCCCTGGTCTCGAAAATCACCACGTCATGGCCGTGCATCGCACTGCGGTGGGCGCAGGACAACCCGGCGGGGCCGGCCCCGACCACGGCGATGCGCTTGCCGGTGGCGGCAGCGCGGGAGAATGGATGCTGGCTGAAATGCGCGTTGTCCACGGCATAACGTTGCAACAGGCCGATCAAGACCGGCGCGCACTCATGGGCGTTGTTGCGCACGCAGGCTTGCTGACAAAGAATCTCCGTCGGACAGACCCGGGCGCAACTGCCACCGAGGATGTTGGCGGAGAGGATTTTCTGCGCCGCGCCCTGCACGTTGTCCTGGTGAATGTTGCGGATGAACGAGGGAATATCGATTTCACTCGGGCAGGCATTCACGCAGGGCGCGTCGTAGCAATACAGACAGCGCGAGGCCTCCAGATGGGCCTGGCGATCATTGAGCGGCGGCGCCAGGTCGGTGAAATGGCCGGCGAGGACGGCCGCGTTCTCGCTGGGATGGGGGAGGTGGGTCAGGGTCTTGATCACGGTATTTGGCCTCACGGTAATTGAGGTGCTGCCTCTGTTGGGCATTACTCAGTGCTACGCCATCCCCTGTAGGAGCTGCCGCAGGCTGCGATCTTTTGATCTTGATCTTGGAAGCAAAATCAAAAGATCGCAGCCTGCGGCAGCTCCTACAGGGTTCGCATTCCAGATGTGGGAGCGATTGAAGGCCTTGATTTCAGCGTTTGACCGCCACCGGCTGGTTCAACTCAGCCCGCTTGCTCAGCAAATCGAACACCGCCGGGTAAGCCGGCCGCTCGATGTAGCGCCCGGCACCGCGCTCAGCCCGTAGATCGCCATCGGCCCAGACCACACGCCCCTGGCTGATGGTGTGGCTTGGTACACCGCGCACGGTCTTGCCTTCGAAAATATTGAAGTCGACCTGCTGGTGATGGGTCTTGGCGGAAATTGTCCGCGTACCTTGCGGATCCCACAGCACCAGGTCGGCATCGGCACCGACGCGGATCGCGCCTTTTCGGGGGTAGAGGTTGAAGATTTTCGCGGTGTTGGTGGAGGTCAGCGCCACGAATTGCTGCATCGAGAATCGCCCGGTGTTCACGCCTTCATCCCACAACACCGCCATGCGGTCTTCGATGCCGGCGGTGCCGTTGGGGATCTTGCTGAAGTCGTCTTTGCCGGCGGCTTTTTGCTCAGCGCAGAAGCAGCAGTGATCGGTGGCGGTGGTGTGCAGGTTACCTGCCTGCAAACCGTGCCAAAGGGCCTCTTGATGACCGCGCGGGCGAAACGGCGGGCTCATCACGTAGCCGGCGGCGGTCTGCCAGTCCGGATGCTGGTAGACGCTGTCGTCCAGCAGCAGATGCCCGGCCAGCACTTCGCCGTAGACCGGTTGACCCTTGGCGCGGGCATAGGTGATTTCGTCCAGCGCCTCTTTGGTCGATACATGGACCAGGTACAACGGCGTGCCGAGGGTTTCAGCAATGCGGATGGCACGGCTCGCGGCTTCGCCTTCCACCTGCGAGGGACGCGACAGTGGATGCGCCTCCGGCCCGGTCATGCCCTGGGCCATGAGTTTGCGTTGCAGGTGATACACCAGCTCACCGTTTTCCGCATGCACGGTCGGCACCGCGCCCAGTTCCAGGCAGCGCTCGAAACTCGCCACCAGGGTGTCATCTGCCGCCATGATCGCGTTCTTATAGGCCATGAAATGCTTGAAGCTGTTGATCCCGTGATGAATCACCAGCTCGGCCATTTCTTCGCGGACCTGTTCGCTCCACCAGGTGATGGCGACGTGGAAGCCGTAGTCGGACGCCGACTTCTCGGCCCAGCCACGCCACTGATGGAAGGCCTCCATCAATGACTGCTGCGGATTGGGGATCACGAAGTCGATGATCGACGTGGTGCCACCGGCCAGACCCGCCGCCGTGCCACTGAAAAAGTCTTCGCTGGCCACGGTGCCCATGAAGGGCAGTTGCATGTGGGTGTGGGGGTCGATGCCGCCGGGCATCAGGTACTGACCACTGCCGTCGAGTATCTCGGCACCTGCTGGAACGTCGAGGTCTTCGCCGATGGCCTTGATTACGCCGTCTGCGCAATACACATCGGCGCGATAACTTTCATCATGGGTAATAACGGTAGCGCCACGGATCAACAGAGACATTCCGGGTTCCTCGCAGGCATGACCGACTGATGCCGGTTCTAGATGTTTTGTATGACGCCAGCGTTAACCGGACTATTCCTGTCAGCGCTGTCAGGATTAAAAGCTAGTCTGAGTTATGGGAATGAGCAAGAATATTTTTTATAAGCTTATTACTGTTTTAACTAACTGATAAATAACGATAAAACGCTGTTTTCACCAAAATGGTGAGGCCGCTCACCATTTTGACGCACTTGACAGGATCTAAATATGGTCAAGATTTCTTATGTGAAATCAGCCGTTTGAGGATGGTCTATGGTTGATGCGCGACCGTGAGAAAAATATCGATGCACCAGATTGAGTCCTGACTGTTCGGACAACTTGGCGCAGATCGTTTCCAGTGGCGTGACAAGTCACCGAGGGTTACCTGGTTGATCCAGTAAAACTGATAAACATCAGTTGTTTACAGAGTGTTTATGGAACTGCCCGATGCGCAAGCGGGGCAACCGGCACGTTTATTGAAGCCGCCAGCCCCTGATGAGCAAAAATAATTCAAAGATCAGTGGAGCGGCCATGCAACAGATCAGATCGCAAGTGAACGAGCGCGACGGCTTGTTCGAGCTGGAAGCCGGTAGCGATGTCCTCGACAGTCCCCGTTACAACCACGACATAGCACCGACCAAGGTGCACGAACGAACCTGGAACAAATGGCACATCACGGCATTGTGGGTGGGCATGGCGATATGCGTGCCCACCTATACCCTGGGCGGAGTGCTGACGGCGTACTTCGGCCTGAGCGTCGGTGAAGCGCTGCTGGCGATTCTGTTCGCCAACATCATCGTATTGATCCCGCTGACGCTCAACGCGTTTCCCGGCACCAAATACGGCATCCCGTTTCCGGTGTTGCTGCGTTCGTCCTTCGGCATCTTCGGCTCCAACATCCCGTGTCTGATCCGCGCCTTGGTGGCGTGTGGCTGGTTCGGCATCCAGACGATGTTCGGTGGCCTGGCAATCCATCTGTTCCTGGGCTCGGTGTTCGAGGGCTGGAAATCCCTGGGCGGCACCGGCGAGGTCATCGGCTTCATGGTGTTCTGGGCGCTGAACCTGTGGGTGGTGATTCGCGGCGCCGAGTCGATCAAATGGCTGGAAACCCTCTCGGCACCACTGCTGGTACTGGTGGGGGTGGGGTTGTTGGTGTGGGCCATGCCCAATGTATCGATGTCCGAGCTGCTGGCGATCCCGGCCAAGCGTCCCGAAGGCGCGGGGGTGGCCAGTTACTTTGCGGCGGGGTTGACCGCGATGGTCGGGTTCTGGGCCACGCTGTCGCTGAACATACCTGACTTCAGCCGCTACGCGAAAAGCCAGAAAGACCAGATTGTCGGGCAGATCATTGGCCTGCCACTGACCATGTTCCTGTTTGCCTCCCTGGGCGTGGTGATGACCGCCGCCTCGGTGAAGCTGGTGGGTGTGACGGTGTCCGACCCGGTGACCCTGATCGGCCATATCCAGAGCCCGGTGTGGGTGGCGCTGGCCATGGCGCTGATCATCATCGCGACGCTGTCGACCAACACCGCAGCCAACATCGTGTCGCCCACCAACGATTTCCAGAACATCGCCCCCAAGGCGATCAACCGGACCAAGGCGGTGATGCTCACCGGGCTGGTCGGGCTGGCGCTGATGGCCCATGAACTGCTGAAAAAGCTCGGCCTGATCGTTTCCGACCTGAGCCTGGAAACGGTCTATTCCAACTGGCTGCTCGGCTACTCCAGCTTGCTGGGGCCGATTGCCGGGATCATGGTGGTGGACTATTTCCTGATCAAGAAACAGCAACTGGATTTGGCCGGGCTGTACCGCGACGACGTGTATCCGGCGTGGAACTGGAACGGTTTCATCGCCTTCGGGGTGCCGGTGGTGTTGACGCTGCTGTCGCTCGGCAGTGATGCCTTCAGCTGGTTCTACAGCTATGGCTGGTTTACCGGCTCGGCCCTGGGTGGGTTGATTTATTACGGGCTATGCGCGATGCGCCCGAGCCCCGTGGTTGCCAAGTCAACCCTGTAATGATAGTTCCCGCGCTCTGCGTGGGAATGCAGCCCGGGACGCTCTGCGTCCCAAGCCTGGACGCAGAGCGTCCATGGATGAATTCCCACGCGGAGCGTGGGAACTATCAGATCCAAACAGCCTCAGGAGATCCCCATGAACGCAGCCGTAGACGTTCTGCAATCGACCCATCAGCACATCAACCGCGACCGTCTGTGGCAGTCGCTCATGGAACTGGCCAAGCTCGGCGCCACGGTCAAGGGCGGTGTCTGTCGCCTGGCCCTGACCGATCTCGACCGCCAGGCCCGCGATACGTTCGTGAGGTGGTGTGAGGAAGCCGGTTGCACCGTCAGTATCGACGCCGTCGGCAATATTTTCGCCCGTCGCCCGGGGCGCAACCCGGACCTGCCACCGGTCATGACCGGCAGTCACATCGACACCCAGCCCACGGGGGGCAAGTTCGATGGTTGCTTCGGCGTGCTCGCCGGCGTGGAAGTGCTGCGTACCCTCAATGACCTGGGCATCGAGACCGAAGCGCCGCTCGAAGTGGTGGTGTGGACCAACGAAGAAGGCTCGCGTTTCGCCCCATGCATGATGGGTTCCGGCGTATTCGCCGAGAAATTCACCCTGGAAGAGACCCTGGCCAAGGTTGACGCCGAGGGCGTGACGGTGGACGAAGCGCTCAACGCTATCGGCTATGCCGGGTCACGCGCGGTTAGCGGCCACGCGGTGGGCGCCTATTTCGAGGCGCACATCGAACAAGGTCCGATTCTCGAAGACGAACGCAAAACCATCGGCGTGGTCATGGGCGCCCTCGGACAGAAATGGTTCGACCTGAAACTGCGTGGCGTCGAGGCCCACGCCGGCCCAACGCCGATGCACCTGCGCAAGGACGCCCTGGTCGGCGCGGCAGTGATCGTCGGTGCGGTCAACCGCGCGGCCCTCGGTCATCAGCCCCATGCCTGTGGCACTGTCGGTTGCCTGCAAGCCTACCCCGGCTCGCGCAACGTCATTCCGGGCGAGGTGCGCATGACCCTGGACTTCCGTCACCTGGAGCCGTCGCGACTGGACTCGATGATCGCTGAAGTGCGCGAAGTCATCGAGACCACCTGCGAAGAACATGGCCTGACCTATGAACTGACACCCACCGCCGACTTCCCGCCGCTGTACTTCGACAAGGGCTGCGTCGAAGCGGTACGTAACGCGGCGCAAGGGCTGGGCCTGTCGCACATGGACATCGTCAGCGGCGCCGGACACGACGCGATCTTCCTTGCCGAGCTGGGTCCGGCCGGGATGATCTTCGTGCCGTGCGAAGGCGGCATCAGCCACAACGAAATCGAAAATGCCGCCCCGGATGACCTGGCGGCCGGGTGTGCGGTGCTGTTGCGGGCGATGCTGGCGGCTTCGGCGGCGGTGGCAAAGGCAGCTCCGGCTGCCTGAAATGCAATAGATCGCAGCCTGCGGCAGTCCCTGCAGGCTGCGATTGTTTGATCTTCAAACGGTTGCCGTATTTTCAAGCTTTTCACTGACCACAAGATCCACCCGATGAATCGGTTTCCCGCGATTCCTGAGCATCTCGCCCTGGCGCTGGTTCATCACCGCTGTTATTTCGGCGAGTATTGCCAGCGCCACGCTCTGCGGCGTATCGCCACCCAGGTCGAGGCCCATCGGGTAGTGCAGTGCAGACGTGCTCGTGCCAATTTTCGCCAGCAGGCGTTCGGTGCGCTCTCTGGGACCGAGTTGGCCGATGTAGGCGGGCGCGGCTTGCAGCGCCAGCCCGAGCCAATGGCGGTCCTGGCGGTAGCTGTGGGTCATTACCGCGACGGCGGCGCCGTCGATCAGCGGGGCCAGGTCGAACGGGTTGTCGAGGCTGGCGAGGATAACGGCGTCGGCTTGCGGGAAGCGTTCGGCGCGGGCGAAGTGGCTGCGACTGTCTACGACGCTGACGTGCCAGTCGAGTAGCTTGGCCATGCGCACCAGCGGCTGTGCGTCGTGGCCGGCGCCGATAATCACCAGGCGAGGCGGCGGGGCGATGTACTCGAAAAATACTTCGACTTCACCACGGGCGTTGCTGTAGAGGCGTATCGAGGACTTCTTCTGCATCAGGGTCTTGTGCAGACCACGGCGCATAGCACTGTTCAGTTGCAGGTTGCGCAGGCTGCCTTCGGTATTCGACAACAAACGGTCACCGACTCGGGCAGATGCATCGCGAGAGCTTGCAATCACCGTGGCCATGGCGGCCGGTTGTTGACTGTCGCGCACACGTCGCAGCAATTCGATGGCCGGGGCAGGCGACTTTGCCGAAAGGCGTTCGAGCATGACGAATACCGTGCCGTTGCAACCCAGGCCAAAGGTCAGGGCGCTTTGCTCGTCGTCCTCGTCCTCAGTGGCGCCCGTGCTGTAGCGACGTACTACCGGTTCACCGGAATCGGTGAGCCACCAGGCTTTTTTCGCCAGGTCCTGCTCCAGGCAGCCGCCGCTGACGGTGCCAACGGTGCGGCCGTGTATGGGGATGAGCATCCGCGCACCGGGACGGCGGTAGGCCGAGCCTTCCACCTTGACCACGGTGGCGAGGATGGTTTCTTCGCCCTGGTGGGCGGCGGTGTCGATGGCTTGTAGAAGATCATTGAGGCCGGACATGGAATCAGTTCCTGAATACGAAGGAGACCCTGTAGGAGCTGCCGCAGGCTGCGATCTTTTGACTTTGCTTTAAGATCTAGATCAAAAGATCGCAGCCTGCGGCAGCTCCTACAGGAATGCGGGGTGGTGGATCAGTCGTCGATGTTCATCAACTGCCGCACCCCATCCCACGCCTCGGCCCGCATCCGCTGCACATCCAGCCCCGGAATCACGCCGTTATCGACCACCACCCGACCACCGACCAGGCTGTACTTCACTGCGATCGGCTCACCCGCCACCACCGGCGCGACGGCGCTGTCGTGGAAACCGAAGAACCGCGGATGGTCCAGACCGTAGACCACCAGGTCCGCCGCCTGGCCGATTTCCAGGGTGCCGACCGCCCCCAGCCCCAGCACCTGCGCGCCCCCGGACGTGCCCCAGTGAATGACATCTTCGACGGTGGTGGCCGAGGCGCCTTGCTGCGCCCGGTGAATCAACCATGCGGTGTTCGCTTCGCCGACCATGCTGCCGGATTCGTTGGAGGCCACACCATCCACCCCAAGAGAAATCGGCACCCCGGCCTCGAACATCTGCGGTACCGGCGCGACGCCGCTACCGAGGCGTGCATTGCTCACCGGGCAATGGGAAATGCCGGTGCCGGTTTGCGCGAGCATGCGGATTTCACCGGGCTGCATGTGCACCGCATGGGCGAACCACACGTCCGGGCCGAGCCACTCGTGTTCGGCGACGAACTCCACCGGCAGGCAGTTGTATTTTTCACGGCAGAAATTCACGTAGTTCTGCGTTTCAGACAAGTGCGTGTGCATTCGCAAACCGAGGCCGCGCGCGGTATGGGCCAGTTCACGCAGCAGTGTCGGCGGCAACGAAAAAGTCGGGGTGGTCGGCGCGACCACTACACGGCGCATGGCGTCCGGGGTGTCCTGGTGATAGCGGGATTTCAGTCGTTCGATGTCACCGACCATCTGGTCGAGGGTTTCCGGTTGCAGCGCGGTTTTCGAGAACCCCGGGTGGGCGCTGGCCGACTCCAGCGCGCCGCCCCGGCACAAAACGAAACGCAGGCCGAACTGATCGGCCATATCGAACAGCAGGTCACCGGTCTCGGTGGTGCCGTTGGCATGGTAGAGGTAATGGTGATCGGCGCAGGTCGTCACGCCCGACAGCAGCAGTTCGGCCATGCCCAGTTGTGCGGCGATCCGCGCCAGTTGCGGCGTGAAGCGGTTCAGACGCGGGTAAGGCACGCTGGCCAGCCAACCCTGCAGGTCCTGGTTGAGTCCTTCGGGGACGGCTTTGAGCAAGTTCTGGAACAGGTGGTGGTGGGTGTTGATCCAGCCCGGATACACCACCGCGTGGCGCGCATCGATCAGCCGTTCGCCGGGTTGCACTTGAAGGCCTGCGGCCATTTCGGCGATGCGCCCGTTGACGACGCGGATGTCCACGGCGCCGGCCCGGGCGCGCGGGCCACGCAGGCCGGTCATTACTGCCTGCGGGTTCTTGATCAGGATGTTTTGCAGTTGAGTCATGGTCGGCTCCAGTCAGAGGCTGTGGGTGGCGGTTTTGCTGGCGGCGGCGTCAGGCACGCTGACGCCGTTGAGGGTGGCGTTGAGCAACACCGACACCAGGCAGGCGATCACCACGCTGCTGTGCAGGAAAGGCTGCGACCACTCGGGCAATTGCTTGAACAGGGCCGGGGCCAGCACCGGCACGAGGGCGGCGGCGAGGGTGAAGCCGACGATCAGCACGTTGTAGCGATTACGCTCGTAGTCGACCTTGGCCAGGGTCTGGATCCCTGCTGCCGCGACCACGCCGAACATGGCGATCCCGGCACCGCCCAGCGCCGCAGTCGGCATCGAGGCGATGATCGCCCCGGCCTTGGGCACCAGCGCCACCGAGCACATCAGCAGGCCGCTGATGGCGACCACCCAGCGACTGCGCACACCGGTGAGGATCACCAGCCCGACGTTTTCCATGAAGGCAATGAATGGGAACGCCGCGAACATCCCGGCGATGGTGCTCGCCAGGCCGTTAGCGCGCAGGCCGTTGATCACCTGTTTTTCTTCCACCGGTTTATCGACGATGTCGCCGATGGCCACGAACAGTCCCATCGATTCGACCATCTGCACGATCATCACCACCACCATGGTGGCGATGGGGATCAGGCTGAAGGTCGGCAGGCCGAAGTAGAACGGGTAGGGAACGGTGAGCCACGGCGAGTCCTGCACGCTGTGAAAACTGCCCATGCCCAGCCCGTAAGCCAGCGCCGCGCCCACCAGCATGCCCACCAGCACCGCCATGTTGCGCAGCATCGGGCTGCCGTACCGGTTGACCAGCAGGATGCTGAGCAACACCACCGCCGCGACGGCCAGGTACGCCGGCGCCCCGAAGTCGGTGGCATGCCGTCCGCCGCCAACCCACTCATAGGCGATCGGAAACAGCTGAAGGCCGATTACGGTGACGATGCAACCGGTGACCACCGGTGGAAAAAAGCGCCGTAGTCGACCCACGAACGGTGCGATCAGCATGGTGAAAATCCCCGCGCCGATCACCGCTCCGCAGACCCCGGCGAACCCGACATCCGGGTTGGTGCCGATGGCGATCACCGGCCCGACGCTGCTGAACGCCACGCCTTGGAGAATTGGCAGGCGCACGCCGAATTTCCAGAAACCGACGGTTTGCAGCAGGGTGGCGATGCCCGAGCAGAACAGCGTGGTGCTGATCAGCACCACCGTGTCGGCCTGGGACATTTTCAGGGCGCTGGCGACAATCAACGGCACGGCGATGGCGCCGATGTACGAGACGGCCATGTGTTGCAGGCCGAGGGTGAGCATTTGCCGCACCGGCAGAACCCGGTCGACGGGGTGGATGGCGGGTGTTGCGGGGGTATTGGCTGACGACATGGGGAATCACCTCTAGCTGTTGTTATTCGGTACAGAGGGGTATTCGTTCTGATGTCCGTTCAACGGCACCTAATTCCTTGTAGGAGCTGGCTTGCCAGCGATAGCGGATTGTCAGTCGACAAATCGGGTGACTGTTAAGCCGTCATCGCTGGCAAGCCAGCTCCTACAGGGTTTGGGTCGTTCTGAAAAATGGGCACCAGTCATTCATGTGCCCGGAACCGCCATCCACCGGCTCCGATGCCTTTTTTCAGCCTGCCAGGCAGGCGGCAAAGCCCTGGTTCAGGGCCGCGCGGTCCAGGTCGCGGCCGATGAACACAATCTTGCTGGAGCGCGGTTCGGCGCCCCATGCGGTGGAGGCACGGAACTCGACGAGGCTGTGCACCCCTTGCAGCACGTAGCGTTGGTCCTGATCAGCCACCGCCAGTACGCCCTTCATGCGATACAGGTTGTCGGCCTGCTCGTTGCGCAACTGTGTGATCCAGCGATGGAAGTCGCCCAGGTTGACCGCCCCGTCCACGGTGATGCCCACCGACGACACGCTCGGATCATGGTCATGGTCGAGATCGTCATGATCGTGGTGATGGTCATCGGCGTGGTCATCGTGCTCGGCACCGATTTCCATGAGTTTCTGCGTGGACTCGAAGGCGCCGATGCCAAGGATTTTCGACAGGTCGATTTCGGCGTAGCTGGAGGTCATCAGGTCCGCCGTAGCATTGAGGCCCCGAATCTTGCCGCTCAGGGATGCCACTTCATCCTCGCTGACCAGATCGACCTTGTTGATCACGATGCGGTCGGCACAGACGATCTGGTCCACGGCCTGGTTGTCCACACCATCGAGTTGCAGATCTTCCAGGTGCTGGGCTATGTGCCTGGCATCGACCATCGTGACAATGGCGTCGAGTTCCACCTCATCGGCGATCGGGTCATTGATGAAAAAGCTCTGGGCCACCGGGTAGGGATCGGCCAGGCCGCTGGTCTCGATCAAGATGTGATCGAGGCGCACCGGGCGCGCTACCAGTTCACGGACGATGCGCACCAGGTCTTCGCGAACCTCGGCGGTGCAGCACACGCAGCCGTTGACCATCTCGTAGATTTCTTCGGTTTCGGAACTGAGCACCAGGTCGCCGTCGATGCCGACCTCACCGAACTCGTTCTCGATCACGGCGATCTTGCGGCCGTGGTTCTCCTTGAGGATGTAGTTGAGCAGGGTGGTTTTGCCGGCGCCGAGGAAGCCGGTGAGGATGGTCACCGGGATTTTGGTGTTGGGGGTTGGGGCGTTGAAGGGGGTGTTCATGTGAGGCTCCTTGAATAACTGAAGGGTCTGAGTGCTATCAACTGTGGGAGCGAGCCTGCTCGCGAATGCGGCGTGTCAATCAGCGAAGTTGGCGACTGATTCACCCCTTTCGCGAGCAGGCTCGCTCCCACAGGGGGTTGTGGGTTCTCGCCAGCGCGTTGCCGTGCCGGCATCGAGGCCGAACAGGTCGAGGACGCGACCGAGGCTGTGGTCGACCATCTGTGCCAGGTCTTGCGGGCGGGCGTAGAAGGCCGGAACGGGCGGCGCGATGATTCCGCCCATCTCCGTGACAGCCGTCATGTTGCGCAGGTGGGCGAGGGTCAGCGGGGTTTCCCGGGCCATCAGCACCAGCGTGCGGCGTTCCTTGAGCGTGACGTCGGCGGCCCGCCCGATCAGCCCTGAAGAGGTGCCGGTGGCGATTTCCGCCAGGGTGCGCATGGAACAGGGCGCGACCACCATGCCCAGGCAGCGGAACGAACCGCTGGCGATACCGGCCGCTACGTCATCGGCGCGGTGGTAATGGCTGGCCAGCGCCGTGACGTCGGCCAGTTTGTAATCGGTTTCGTGGGCCATGGTCAGCAGCGCGGCGCGGCTGATGACCAGGTGGCTTTCAATGTCCAGTTCGGCGAGCAATTGCAGCAGGCGTACGCCGTAGATAAAACCCGACGCACCGCTGATGCCGACCACCATGCGCTGGCGGTTCATGATTGCAGGCCAGCGAGCAGTTGGCGGGCGCGGTCGACCGCATCCCGTTCAAGTTGCGCCTTGATCCCGTCGAAGCCTGAGCCGCGGGTAGCGTCCAGGCCCATTCGCGAGGTAGTGCCGTTGACGGACGATGACGGGTCCAGCGGGCTGCCAGGCAAGCCATCGATGACGAAGATGTCCTGGTGCGGCTGGAAGTGCGTGGCCAGCGCCCACAGCACTTGACTGTCGTCGCTGATATCGATGTCGCTGTCCACCGCGATCACGGTCTTCAGGTACGGGTCCCAGCCGAGCAGGGCCAGCATGATCTGTCGCGCTTCGCCGTCGCGGCTTTGCTCCAGCGCGACGTAGCAATGAAAATGGGTGCCCGAATTCGGGTAGTGCACGGCGGTGACGGCGGGGAAGCGTGCCTTGAGCTTTTCGCTCATCTCCGCTTCCCGGGGCAGTCGCGCCAGGGTCAGGTGTTCGGCGTAGCGACCGCCGACCACGTCCACCAGCCAGGCGTCCTTGCGCCGCATCAGGGTATCGACCCGCAGTACATTGTTGGTCGAGCGATCCGAGGAGTAGCCGCTGAATTCACCGAACGGACCTTCTTCGGCATAGGCCGTGGGATCGATCGCACCTTCGAGGACAAATTCTGCGCTGGCCGGGACGCCGATCCCGTAGCGCGGGGTCTTCACCAGCTCCAGCGGCGCGCCGAACAATCCGCCCGCCACGGCGCGCTCATCGCTGCCGAACGGCAAGCGTGCGGCCGCCGCGAGCATGAACAAAGGGTGCGCGCCGACCACCATGGCCACGCGCAATTCTTCGCCACGCTCGCGGGCGGTTTGCAGCATGCGCCACAGATGGCCCCGTGAGTGCAGGCTGGTGGCGAGGGTCTGCCGGGCGTGGCGCATCGAGCGGTGGTAGCTCATATTGGCGATGCCGCTGACCGGGTCCTCGGCAATGATGATCGCGTTGGTGATGTAGGGACCGCGATCACTGGCGAAATGCTTGAGCATCGGCAACAGCGCCAGGTCCACGGCTTCGCCTTCGTAGATCTCGTCCAGCACCGGGCCGCTTTCCACGTAGCGCGGGGCGATGGGGTTGTTGGCGCGTTGCTGGAACGTCTCGTGCAGTTGCGCCGGGGCAACGCCGAACATTCGTGCGATACGGGTACGGGAGGCAAACAGGTTGGTGGCCACTGGCACGCCGAAGGTGCCGACTTTTTCGCAGATCAGCAGCGGGTCGCGGCCCAGTGTGGCCAGGGCATCGACCAGGGCGGTGACGTCCTGGTCGGCTGAAAGGGATTGCCGGACCGTCAGCACATCGTCCGGGTATTGCCGGCGATAGGCGTCTAGAAAAACATGAAAATCCTGGGTATCGCCGAGCGTCGAGAGGGTCATGGTTTCACCTCGTGAAAAAGGGACAGCGAGGTCCCTGTGGGAGCGAGCCTGCTCGCGAAGAGGCCGTGTCAGGCGACATCTGTACCGCCTGACACTCCGCTTTCGCGAGCAGGCTCGCTCCCACATGGGGTACTACGGGTACGTCGTGGTCAGGCGAATATCCGCCTCGGCCAGGTCCTTGGGTGGCGGCGTCGGTTCGATACCGCACAACCGGGCGATGTTGTTGCCCAGGTAATCCTCAAGGTGGTCCTCGTCGATGCCCAGGCCTTGTGGTGCGGGCGAGCACAGCACCTCAAGCTCGCGCAGCCACATGCCCGGCTCGTTCGGCGGCGAGTCGGTGCCGAACACGATCTTGTTGCGTGGCAGGTCCTTGGCGAACTCGACAATCCGCGACTGGAAGCACCAGCCCGATTCGCAGAACACGTTCGGCGTGTCCATGGCCATCCAGAACGCTTCGAACGAGTAGTTGCCGCCGGTCTGGATACCGAAGTGGCCGATGATGAAATTGACCATCGGGAACTCACGGATGATCGGGTAGAACATGGTTGGAATGGTGTACGGGCCGTCGCCGGTGTGGATCAGCACCACGATGTTGTACTTGGCACACACCTTCATTGCCGGACGCAGCCAGTCCAGCGCCCGGTCGGGGCGATAACCGTGCATGTTGGCGTGCAGCTTGAGCATCTTGAAACCGTATTCCTTGATGTGGAACTCCAGCTCCGCCGCACCGTTTTCCGGCCCCCAGCGCGGGTTGAAGTTGAAATTGCCGATGAAACGGTCGGGGTATTTCACGCACAGTTCGGCGACGTAGGACATGTAGTCCCGCACACCCTCACGGCCACGGCGGTTGCCGTCGCGGTAACCGGTGTTGCCCGGCGGTGGCTGGATGAAACCCATGTCGATGCGGCGCGGCTTGCCGTTGATCATGTACGGGCCGTCCATCAGCTTGAGCATGCGCTCGCCGGTGAAGGGTTCGCCGGTGTGGCGCCAGGCCTCGTCGACCAGGTTGGTGGGGTGCAGATGGGTATCGATGATCATCGGTTCAGCTCCTGGCCAGTTGCGTGGTGACGGGACGCTTGAGTTGCGCCTCTGCTTCGGAAACGGAACGGGGCGGCGGCGTGGGTTTGAGGCCGATCATCCGTGCGGTGTTGTTGCCCAGGTACTCTTCAAGGGTGTCTTCGTCGAGGTTCAGGCCTTGCGGCGGTTCATGGCACAGCACTTCCAGCAGGCGCAGCCACATGCCCGGTTCGTTCGGCGGCGTATCGGTACCGAAGAGAATCTTGTGGGTGGGCAAGACCTTGGCGAACTCGACGATCCGCGATTGCAGGCACCAACCCGATTCGCAGTAGACGTTGGGCAACTCCATCGCCCATTGCATCGGTTCGAACACGTAGACGCCGCCGGTCTGCACGCCGAAGTGAGCCATGATGAAATCGACGTTGGGAAACTCCTTGATCATCGGCACCCATTCCGACGGGATGCTGTACGGCCCATCGCCGGTGTGCAGCTTGACCGGGATGCCCAGTTCGGCGCACTTCTCGAAGGCCGGGCGCACCCAGTCCAGGGCGCGGTCAGGACGGTAGGCGTGCATGTTGGCCTGCATCTGGACCATCTTGAAGCCGTGTTCCTTGACGTAGCGCTCGATGGCCTCGACGCCGTTTTCCACGCCGCAGCGCGGGTTGTAGACGAAGCAACCGATGAAGCGATCCGGGTAGGCCTGGACCATTTTCAGCGTGTAGGCCATGTAGGCGTCGATGGATTCGCGCCCGCTGAGTTCACCGTCGGTCCAGGTGTAGATGGTGTTGCCCTGCGGGGGCTGGATGAAGGCTTTGTCGATGCGGCGAGGTTTGCCGTTGACCATGTACGGGCCATCCATCATCTGCAGCAGACGCTCGCCGGTGAACGGGTCACCGTCATGCCTCCAGGCGAGGTCCACCAGATCGGTGGGATAGCAACTGATATCGATGATCATTGAAGTCGATCTCCTGATAGCGGGGAAAGGAACCTTGCGGTTCGCTAGCAGCCACGTCCGGGCAATCGGCCATTTCTATGCGCAAAGACTCACGCATTCCCTCGCCTGGTCGCATCCGGCTCGGGACGCTGGCTGCTTGGGGAGGAGTATTGGAAGGGGGGGAGAGGTTCGTACAATATTAATTGGGTAGGGGTTTGATATGCGTTCGATATGGAGCATGAGTGGTGGGCTTTTCCGGCCTCTTCGCGAGCAGGCTCGCTCCCACCTTCAACTGCATTCCAATGCAGTCAACTGTGGGAGCGAGCCTGCTCGCGAAGGCGTCAGTGTTGTGTACGCAAAGCCAACTGCTTGACCGCCTCGACCACCGGCGCCACGCGCTCACCATGTCCCGGCGGCCACACCGCATACAGGTTGTAATGCGCCGCAATCTGCGCCTCGTTCAACATCACCAGCCGACCGCTACGCAACGCATCTGCCGCCAGCAAACCGCGCACCAGTCCCGCGCCAACACCGGCCTCGGCCGCCGCAATCAGGTTGGCCGCGTTATCGAACACCACCCTTGCCGCAGGCTCGACGGGAGGCATTCCCGCCGCATCCAGCCAAGGAATCCACGACCGTCGCGTATACCCCAGCAACGGCAGTTCGAGGATCTGCGCCGGGCTCAGCGGTAACTGCAAACCGTGCCGCTCAAGCAATCGGGGCGACGCCACCGCCATCACCCGATCCCCGCAAATCTGCGTCATCTCGCAGTCGTCCCAATCGCCATAGCCGTAGCGCAGGGCCAGGTCCACGCGTTCAAACGTGCTGCGGTCCGAGCGCGGCATCGACAGCAACACCACCTCATGCTCGGGCAACAGGTCCAACAGCTGTGGCAAGCGCGGATTGAGCCAGCTCTGGGCCAGTTCGCTGTCTACGTCGATCGTCAGCCTCTGCGCCACACTGCGGTTCTTTACCGAAGACAGCGCCCGGTCGATTTGCGCCAGGCCGTCGGACAGCACGCTGGCAAACAACTGCCCGGCGTCAGTCAGGTTGCTGCCACCCCCTTCGCGCACGAACAGCGGCTGACCGATGAAGTCTTCCAGGGAACGGATCTGCTGGCTGATGGCGCTGTGGGTCAGGTCCAGTTTGCGCGCGGCGCTGGAGAAACTGCCGCTGCGGGCGGCCTGGATGAAGGCACTCATGGACTGCACCGACGGGTATCGCTTGTACATGCTGTTAGTCCTACTTACACAGGATGGCAGAAATCGTCGCTGGCCCGATTTTCACCAGGCTTCCAATAATCGAGCACCAGGCCTGCACAAAAGCGGGCCGCTCTCTTGGAGCCTGACAATGATCGAATTCACGGTAAACGGCGAACGACGCGAGCTGGTAGAGACGTCCCCCTCCATGCCCTTGTTATGGGTGCTGCGCGACCATTTGAAACTCACCGGCACCAAGTTCGGTTGCGGCATGGGCCTGTGCGGCGCCTGCACTGTGCATCTGGACGGTGTCGCGGTGCGGTCCTGCCAATTGCCGGTGGCCGCCGTGGCGGGGCATCGGATCACCACCATCGAAGGCCTGTCGCCCACTGGGCAGCATCCGCTGCAACTGGCCTGGGTTGCCGAAGATGTGCCGCAATGCGGTTACTGTCAATCCGGTCAGATCATGTCCGCCGCCGCGTTGCTCAGCTCCGGTGCAGAAGTGAGCGACGACTCGATCCGCAATGCCATGTCCGGCAACCTGTGCCGCTGCGGCACCTACGGGCGGATCAACAAGGCGATCAAACGCGCGGCCAACGCGCCTAAGGAGGCGTGATGTCGATTTCACGGATGGATCTCTCGCGACGTACGTTTCTCAAGCAAACCGCGACCGCTGCCAGCGGCCTGGCCATCGCGTTTTACCTGCCCTGCGGCCTGTCTGCGACAGACCCCAAGGCCCCGACGCCGGCCAGTGACTTCGAACCCAATGCCTGGGTGCGCATCCTGCCCGACGGCACGGTGAAACTGGTGGTGCACAAGCACGATTCCGGCACCGGCACGCACACCGCGCTGGCCGCGTGCGTAGCCGAGGAGCTGGACGTCAACCCGATGTCTGTGCAGGTGATCTCGCCGGAAAATCCGTTCTTCGAAACCTACATTCACCCGATCTGGAAGGTCTTCTCAACCGGCGGCAGTACCAGCGTGTCGCTGGAGTACGAGCGCCTGCGCATGGCCGGGGCGACGGCGCGCACGTTGTTGCTCACCGCCGCCGCCAGGCAGTGGAAAGTCAGCGCCGACACCTGTACCACCGAGGAGGGGCGCGTCGTGCATGCGGCGAGCCAGCGCAGCGTTGGTTACGGTGAACTGGCCGTGGTTGCCGCGCATCTGCCGGCACCGACCAAGGTCACGCTCAAGGACCCGGCGCAGTTCAAGTACATCGGCAAGCTGCGGCACAAGCGCGACGCCCAGGCCAAGGTCTGCGGGCGCTTCACCTACAGTATCGACGTGGTGCTGCCGGACATGCTGGTGGCGGTGATTCAGCGCGCGCCCGTGGTCGGGGCGAGCGTCGTATCGGTGGACAGCACGGCGGCGCTGCAGGTGCCGGGCGTGCGCAAGGTGATCAAGGTGCCGGGCCGTCCCGACGTACTCGGCGGTAACGTCGCGGGCGTGGCGGTGTTGGCGGACCATTACTGGGCCGCGCATCAGGGCCGCGCGTTGCTCGAGGTGCAATGGAGCGACTCACCGCTGGCCGGTTTCGACAGCGATGAACTACACAAGGCCCAGGCAGCTGCGCTGGCAGACGAGGGCGCACAACGGGTCCGTGCAATGGCTGCCGGGGACGTGAGCGGACAATGGCCGAACGCCGCGAAACTGCTCGAAGCCGAGTACCGCATGCCCTACAAGGTGCAGAATCCGCTCGAGCCGATTTGCATCACCGCACAGGTCAAGGATAACGCCATCACCTATTGGGGCGGCGTGCAGGTGCCTTCCTCGGCCCTGGAAGCGGCGAAAACGGTGTGCAAGATCGTCCAGGACAAGGTCACCATCCATGAGTTGGTGTCCGGCGGCAGTTTCGGCGCGCGCGAAGCCAAGTACTGGTTGTTCGAAGTGGCGTACCTGGCGCAGCAAACCAGGGTGCCGGTAAAACTGATGAACAGCCGTGAAGACGAAATGCGTTCATTGTTCATGCACCCGGCCACGCTCCATCGGGCCAAGGGGGCGCTGGACGCCCAGGGACACTTGACGGCGTTGCAGCTAGAGGCCGTGTCACCCGCCTCGCCAGAGCAGTGGGAACCGGGCTACTTCGAACGACCCGATAAAATGGACTACAGCACCACCGAGGCCATCACCGAGTGGGATTTCGCCTATCGCCCGGCAAACCTCGACCTTACCTGGGTCAGGCACGAAACCCGGGTGCCCAGCGGCTGGTATCGCTCGGTGAGCTTCATCCCCAACGTGTTCGCCGTGGAGAGCTTCATGGATGAGCTGGCCCATGGCGCAGGGCAAGACCCGTTGGCCATGCGCCTGGCCAACATGCAGGATCGGCCACGGCACGTTGCGGTGCTCAAAAGCGCTGCCGAGCGCGCCGGTTGGGGCCAGCCCCTGCCTGAAGGGACGGCGTTGGGGATCGCCACCAACCAGGGCTACAGCAGTTTCATCGCGGTGGTTGCACGGGTGTCGAAACAGGATGGCGCGGTCAAGGTCGAGAAGCTCACCTGCGTTGTCGATTGCGGTCTGGCCGTTTCGCCCGGCGGCGTTGAAGAACAGATCTACGGCGGCCTGATGTGGGGCCTGGGGCACGCGTTGTTCGATCGCCTGGACATCAGGCAAGGCAGGGTGGTGCAGAGCAACTTCCATGATTACCGGGTAACGCGCATGTCGGACATGCCGGAGCTGGACATCCTGCTGGTCGAAGGTGATCCGGGCAAGCCCGGTGGTGTAGGCGAGCTGGGCAGCCCATCGGTGGCCCCGGCCATCGCCAATGCCCTGTTCAGCCTGACCGGCGTGCGCCAGCGCTCGACCCCCTTGAACCTGGGGTAGTTGTCATGGACTTGCGTCTGTTGCGCTACTTCATGGCGCTGGCCGAAGAGCTGCATTTCGGCCGGGCCGCCACCCGCTTGCACATATGCCAGCCTCCGCTGAGCCAGCAGATTAGGCTGCTGGAGGAGGAACTCGGGACGCCGCTGTTCGAGCGCAGTCATCACCGGGTCGAGCTGACCGCCGCCGGGCAAATGCTCAAGGAGCAGGCACCGCTGGTATTCGAACAGCTCAACCGTGCGCTCGACCTGACACGGCAAACCGGTCGCGGCCAGTTGGGCGAGCTGGAAATCGGCATGATCAGTTCGGTGATGGTCGGTGTGCTGCCTCGGGCCTTGCACCTGTTTCGCGAACGTTATCCGCAGGTGAGCTGGCGCCTGCATGAGATGACGCCGGCGGCGCAGGTCAAGGCGCTCAAGGAAAAACGCATCGATGCCTGCGTGTTCCGGGTCGGCTATGACGATCCGCAGTTGCGCAATGAACTGCTGATCTACGAGCCGATCCGGGTGGTCATGCCGGTCGATCACCCGCTGGCCGCAAAACAGCTTCTGGCACCCGCGGACCTGGCGCCCGAGCCGTTCGTGGCGCTGGAGCTCAAGCAATCGCGTTTTGCCGATTTTCTCTACCAGTGCTGCATCCAGGCCGGTTTCACGCCGCAGATTCGCCAGCAGGTGATCGAGGTGCAAACCTTGCTCAGCCTGGTCCGCGCTGGTTTCGGCGTGGCCTTGTTGCCGGCCTCCATCGAACAGCTGGCGCCTGCAGGCCTGGTGTTCCGGCGCCTGACCCCGGCGTTGCCGGAGGTGCCGTTGTACGCTACCTACCGAGCGGACGACGATTCGCCGGTACTCAAGCTGTTTCTCGATACGTTGCGTGAGCTGGTCCTGCAAGACCGGCCGGCTTAACGCACAACCTTGTGGGAGCGGGCTTGCTCGTGAAGGCGGTGGATCAGCCCCTGAATCTGTTGAATGACACACCGCCTTCGCGAGCAAGCCCGCTCCCACAGGTTCTTTGCACTATCCGAAAAACGGGCGGTCGGAGACTTCACAGAGTCACCCAACTTGTGGAGTCGCAATGAGCCAGGACGTCCTGACCACCGAAACCAATCGCCGCCAGTTGCAGCAGATCATCGCAGGGCTGACCGACGGGGTTATTCTGCTCGACCCCGATCAGTGCATTCTCTGGGCCAATGACGCCGCGCTGGCGATGCACGGCGTCGAGCGCATCGGCGATCTGGGGGCCAATGCCAAGGAATATGCCAAGCGCTTCGCATTGCGGTATCGCAATAACCATCCGGTCCCGGCGCACAGCTATCCGATCAACCGCGTGGCTCGCGGCGAGACCTTCAGCGATGTGCTGGTAGAGGTGACGCCAGCGGCGGATGAAGAGACCATGTGGGTCCATCGCGTGCGCAGCCTGGTGCTGGCCGACAACCGTGGCGAGCCGGAATCGCTGGTATTGATCATGGACGATGTCACCGACTGGGCGAGCGCCGAGCAACGTTTCGAAAAAACCTTTGCCGCCAACCCGGCGCCCGCGGTGATTTGCCGTCTCAGCGATTTGCGTTATATCAAGGTCAATCCGGGTTTCCTCGAGATGACCGGTTACGCCCGTGACCAGGTGATCGGCACGTCGACCTACGAGCTGGATGTGCTGGCACAGGCTGAAAACAGGGATCTGGCGAAACAATGCTTGCGCGACGGCACCACCATTCCCCAGATGCAGGCCGAACTGCAGTTGCCCGCAGGCGGTACCAAGCAGGTGATCGTCGCCGGGCAGCCCCTTGAGCTGCATGACGAAGCCTGCATGCTGTTTTCCTTCGTCGACATGGAGCCCCGGCGCAAGGTCGAAGTGGCCCTGCGCCAGAGCGAGGAGCGGTTTGCCAAGGCCTTTCGCCTGACGCCGGTGCCAACCTTGGTGTGCAGCGCCAGCGACCAGGTGGTGATGGATGTCAATGACGCGTTCCTCGAGACCCTTGCGTACTCCAGCGACGAGGTGTCCGGCAAAACCATCGCCGAGATCGAGGTTTTCCATGACAAAGGGGCACGCACGCGGTTCTTTACCACCCTGGAGAAAACCGCAAGCCTGGACCGCGTTGACGTGCGTGTGCGCAGGAAAGACAACGAACTGATCGATTGCGCCGTTTCCGCCGACACCGTGAACATCCAGGGTAGCCCTTGCTACCTGTTGGTGTTGATGGACATCACCGAGCGCAAACGCACCGAGCTGGAATTGGTGGCGGCCATTGAAGAGGTGATGAAAGATGCCTCCTGGTTCAGTCGCACGCTGATCGAAAAACTCGCCAACGTGAAGAACGTCAACGCACCGCAGTTGCCCAGCGTGTCGTTTACCGACCTGACAGCTCGGGAGCGCGACGTGCTGGAACTGATCTGTGCAGGCCTGGCGGACAAGGAAATCGCTGCGCGACTGAAACTGGCGACGAATACCGTGCGCAACCACGTTGCGACCGTGTATTCCAAGTTAGACGTGCACAGCCGCAGCGAGGCGATTGTCTGGGCGCGCGAACGCGGACTGTTTTCCAGTGCATGGCGTCCAAAGACTCAAGGGTAAGGTGCAAATGCACTAATCGAGGGGGTGCAAACTCAGGTTCTGGCAGGCAGCTGGCAAGCCTTAGGCTAGGAGCGGGCGAATGACGTTTACCGATCATTCATCCTCCCTGGGTCGTAAAAGGAACAGCCATGCTCGACGAACGCATTACCCACGCACTGGATGGCCGCGGTGGGCTGTCGCAATGATTTACGTAGCGCAGCTGCGCACGCAGCTTGAACGGACCTTTTCGCCTTTGGCTTGTGAATGCAATATCACTGGCGATCATACCTTGACCATCAAGCTCTACCACCCGGTGTCGGGACAAGTCGATCTGGTGGTCAGCGGATTGAACGTAACCCTGCTGCAGACACCCGAATCGGTGGCGGCGCTTATCGAAGAATTGAGGTATGAACTGGAATGCAACAGCCTGCAGCGCCCGGATCCGGTAGTGTAGGAATTGCCAGGTTTGTCATGCCCGGACGAGTGAATACGCGATAAGAAAGTACAAAAGTGATTTTTCTGCAGCCGCACCGTGAACTTTCCAGCGGTGTTCTGTTGTCACACAAACGTGTACATCCTTTTTCGCGGGTCAGCCTATGAAAAGTCTTGGGAAACGCGTTTTTGCTCCTGTGGCACTGTGTGCCGTGATTATCGGTGGCTGCTCCAGTCCGCCGCCACCTCCACCTGCTGCACCACCACCGCCGCCTGAAACGACCTGCCAGACCTCGGATAGTACCCAGGTAATGGGCGATATGCGGGCGGAAGGGGAGGTAAAACGCGAAACAACCGTGACGCGGTGCGTCACCCAGTAAAAACGTGAGCCCCCTGTAGGAGCGAGCATGCTCGCGATGGTCGTTAACGATAACGCTGGGAACCTGACACCCCGTGTCGTTCTCAGGTCCATCGCGAGCATGCTCGCTCCTACATAGGGGTGTATCAGATCAGGACAGGAACCCACCGTCGACGTTCAGCGAAACGCCCGTGGTGTAGCTCGATGCGTCGCTCGCCAGGTACAGCACGGCGCCGGCCATCTCGCTTGGGTCTGCCACGCGCTTGAGCGGGATCTGTTGCAGCGCAGTGTTCAAGATCGCCTCGTTTTTCACCAGCGCCGACGCAAACTTGGTATCCGTCAGGCCCGGCAGCAGGGCGTTGCAGCGGATGCCAAACTGCGCGCATTCCTTGGCAAACACCTTGGTCATGTTGATCACGGCTGCCTTGGTCACCGAGTAGATACCCTGGAAGATCCCGGGAGAGACGCCGTTGATCGATGCGACGTTGATGATGCTGCCGCCGCCGTTTTCGCGCATCAGTTTGCCGGCTTCCACTGACATGAAGAAGTAACCGCGGATATTGACGTCGACGGTCTTCTGGAAGGCGCTGAGGTCGGTGTCCAGCACGTTGCAGAATTGCGGATTGGTCGCGGCGTTGTTGACCAGGATGTCCAGGCGCCCGAACTGTTCCTTGATGCCGGCGAAGACCTGGCTGATCTGTTCCATCTCGCCGATGTGGCAGGCGATGGCGGTGGCTTTGCCCCCGGCGGCGATGATCGCGTCCGCCACGTGCTGGCAGCCCTCGAGTTTACGGCTCGAGACGATCACGTGGGCGCCTTGCTGGGCCAGCAGTTTGGCGATGGCTTCACCGATGCCGCGGCTGGCACCGGAGACGAATGCGATCTTGCCGTCGAGGTCGAACAACTGAGTCTTGGACATGATTTTTCCTTTTTATGGAGCCGAAATCGCCTTCTGTAAGAGCCCGGCTTGCCGGCGAAGGCGTACCTGAGGCCGCCTTCGCC
>NZ_JBYTEO010000084.1:0-25782 GCF_058791355.1 Pseudomonas sp. EB271-G4-1 | reverse complement strand
GATTCTCGTGGGCTCGGAGATGGGGAGAAGAGACAGCCCACAGGGGAATGCACTTTAACTGTGGGAGCGAGCCTGCTCGCGAAGGGGCCACCTCAGTCACAACCGAATCACATGCCCCTCCACCGGCGCGACCTGTCCATGGAACAGGCGTGAAATAACCGACTGCGCCGCTTCGTAACCCTGGCTTTCCACCACCTTCAGCAATGGCGCTTCACTGGCCGTCACTTTCCGGAAAAACGCCTGCAAACCCTCGCCGATATGCTGGCTGACCCCTTCCGGCCCCCAATCGGCATTACGCTTGCGAATCTGGATCGGCGCAAAAAAGAACACCGGCTGCGGGCCCTCGATGGCTATCAATCGCGCCTCATCGGTGCTTTGTGCCGAGCCGGCGAAACAACTGTAGGCCAGCTGTCCGGCGAAATGCCGGTGCACCTGGTCACGCAGCTCAAGGTCGCCGGAAAAATCCACATACAGTGTTGGACGATCATTGGGCACGTCCGCCAAATCCGCGTAAGACACCGCTCGCTCGTAACAACCAAGACTCTCGACAAAAGCCTTGTTACCGGTTGAAGTCAGCGCAACGCGTTCCACGCCGGCAAGATTACCCAGGCAGACTGCTGTGCCGTAGGCGGTTTTGCTCGAGGCGCTGGAGAACACCAGTCGAGTTGCACCAAAGAACTGCTTGTCCTGCAAAAAGTCCGCGAGCATCGAAGAGGTCAGAAACAAGGGCTTGAGTAAAATCTGCAGGTTTTCGGTCTCCGGGCTGTAGTACGAATCCCAACTGCAGCGGGTGTATTGGTTGTACGCCGAGGTCAACCCGAGTCGATGCTCGGCACCGTCGTAGAAACCACGTTCGGTCACCCGTTCAGGGCGCATCCACAGATGGCTGGCAATCGGGAAATACCCGTAGAAACGTTCCCCGACCTTGATGCCAGCCACGTCAGAGGCCACGACATCGGCAAAGCCCCAGGCAGGGACGTGCCCCCATTGCTCTAATCCTGTAGGAAAGAACCCCCAGTAGTTCATCGAATTGCCATAGGCGGCGTAAGTAATGTTATTGGTCGTCAGCGCGCAACGGTCAATCTTCAAGATCACCTCGCCGGCCGCCGGAATCAGACTTCGCTGCAGCTCTTCAATCCGACTCTGGTCCAAGGCGTTTTTACGGGTTATCAGCCGTGTTACCGTACATGAACTTTGCATCCTTCAATCTCCTGCTGCGCTAGTGTGGCGGGTAGCACCAGAGTAATGGCCGCCGATGAAGAGCGGGTTCGGAAACACCAGGGGCGGCGCGCCCAACGTCAATCCCCGGGCAAAACCGCTGAAACGGCCGAGTCAGGCCCGGGCGATTTTCACCGTCGAAGCGATTTACCAGGCTTTTGTTCGGATTTGGCGCAGAAACGGTTGGCCTGGCTTGACCACTCGGGAAGTGGCACTTGAAGCAGGCGTTGCGATTGGCACGCTGTACGACTATTTCCCGAGCAAGGAAGCCCTGCTCTCCGGCTATATTCGACATCGACTGGATGCCTTGTTGCAGCATCTGGATGAAGCGGTTGTGCAAGCCAATGAACTGGACTGGGCAACCCGGATTAAACGCCTTATCCGCCTGACCTGTACCCCCGACGATGAGCACCAGCCCTTTTTCAACCATGCCGTGCTGCTCATCGAACACCAGATCGCCGAGCCCAAACACCATCGAAGGCTGTTCGACGAGCTGTCGCAGAAATGGCGCGAAGCGATCGCAGCCTGTGGCGATCTGCCTGTACCCCCCTCACAGGCGACTATCGATGCCTGGGTCATCATGGCGTGGGGCGGACGGCGTTATTGTGTCACCGCGCAACCAGCGGCGGCGCAAACCGCCGCATGGTTGTCGGAAATGGAAACAATGATTTGTAGCCGACTGGCTAACGGTTCGTAATCCGATGCATCAAAGCTTCTTGTGTTGCTCGACCCACTTGCCATAGGCATCGATGAACTTCTGCAAGAACGGCCTGACGGATTCCGACAGGTTGCCCGCCTCGTCGAACGCGGCACCGGCGCCACTGAGGTAGGCTTCCGGTTGTTGCATCATCGGCACATCGAGAAACACCATGGACTGGCGCAAGTGGTGATTCGCACCGAATCCACCGACCGCACCCGGCGAAACACTGATCACCGCCCCCGGCTTGCCACTCCAGGCACTCTTGCCATAAGGGCGCGAACCCACGTCAATGGCGTTCTTCATCGGGGCAGGCACCGAACGATTGTATTCCGGGGTAACGAACAGCACTGCGTCGGATGAACTGACTTGTTGTCGGAAAGTACTGTAGGCTGCCGGCGGTGAAGCACCATCGATGTCTTCGTTGTAGAGCGGCAAATCCCCGATTTCGACGATGTTGAGCTTGAGGTTGGCCGGCGCCAGATCCGCCAGCGCGAGGGCGACCTTACGGTTGATCGATGCTTTACGCAGGCTGCCGACCACTACGGCGATGTTATAGACATTACTCATGGAAGACGCTCGATTGTCCGTGGGAGGAGCCTGTAGTTATAGATGATCAGGCGACGGTTCAGCCAATAAACACAGTATTGTGCGTCCTGATATATTTTTTTTACGTAGGAAAACTTACCGTGCCCAGTGGCGGTCTACCCCACCGCACATTGAGTGATTTATCTCCAGAGGTTCTAAGCAGATGGCAGCAGTACTCGTCGGTCAGTTCCATGCAAGAGATGCGGAAGGCCGTGTTTATTCCGTACATGAGTTCCAGGAATCCACCCAGTCCGCTGACGGCACGTCTGTCACCACGTACAAACTGGCAATTGGCGACCGCGTCAACAAACTCGATAACAACGAGTTTCAATTGGTGCAAACGGGTGTAACGCTGATCCGCGAACCGGAACCGATCGCCGCTTCATAACTCGGTGTTATGAGCAGAAGTCATATGCGCAGACTTGGGTTAGGATTCAGTCCTGACTCCTTCTTCACCTGCTGAACATGGACTTCACGCATGCGCTTACGCCATATCGAAGTGATCCAGGCGCTCTTGCAAACCGGTCACCTGGGCACCGCCGCTGAATGGCTGCAGTTGCCGGTGGCCGAAGTCGAACGCATTTTGCGCGACGCCGAGGATCAGTTGGGCTTCATGCTGTTCGCAAGCGTTCGCGGACGCTTGCAGGCCACGCGTGAGGCGCGGGCGTTGCAGGTCGAAATCACCCGTGTCTACGATGCACTCGAACCGGTGCAGCGCCTGGCGAGCAGCCTGAGGCAATACCTGGCCGCGCCGTTACGCATCATCTGCACCCCGCCCCTGGCCCAGCAATTGTTGCCGCACAGCATCGCCGCGCTGCGCCGACGCTTGCCTGACGCACCCTGTACGCTCCTGAGCCAACCCACACGCGAGATCGTGCGCAGCCTGCTGCTTCGCGAAAGCGACCTGGGCTTGAGCCTGCATGATCCCGATCACGCCGATATTCATTGCCAGCCGATCGCTCACGGCAAGCTGCAGCTGCTCGCCCCTCACGGCTGGCTGCAACCCAAGCAGAAGTACATCTCGCTCCAGGACCTGGCCGGCCAGGCGATGGTCGGGCTTGAAGGCCACGACCCGATCAGCCCGGCGCTTGAAAACAAACTGCATGCGCTGCGGCCGGCGCCGGTCATACAGACGCGGGTGCAAACCCACCAGATGATGCGCAGCATGGTCGAGGCCGGTGAAGGCCTGGCCATTGTCGACCCTTTCACCGCCCTGGGCGCCAGATCGACCGGGCTCGACGCCTGCCCGCTGGCACCGGCCGTGCCGATCACCCTCTACGCCCTGACCCTGAAGAACGGCGAGCCCTCGCCAGCCCTTCAAGCTTTGCTGGCGATCATCACGGAACAAGCCGCGGTGATGTTGGCGAACTGACGGGGTTTTCCAGCGGGTTGTCGAATAATCGGTACCAGAACAGCGCCACTTCGGCAGTATTGGGGTCAATACCCCGATAACGCAGATGGTCAATGCCACCGATCATGAAGCCGCAACGCTCGTAAAGCCGACAGGCGCCCAAGTTGTTGTTCTGGGTTTCCAGCATGACGCCGGGCAGTTTCTTCTTGCGACTCCAGAACTGCGCCACATCCAGCAACGCCTTGGCCACACCGTGTCGCCTGGCCGGCGCATGCACCGCCAACTCATCGATATGGGCAAAACCGTTCCAGTTGGTGCTGATCACCAGGTGGCCAACAGGTTCGTCGTCCAGGTACGCCATGAAAATCGCGCTGTCGGCGGCATCGCGAAAGCTGCTGAACTCTTCCGGATCGATGCCATAGCATTTGCGATAAGGGGTGATGGGCGTGACCTGCCACTTCTCTACCGGCTGGCCGATTTCGGCAGCGCCGTAGGCGGCGACTTCAAAACTGAAATCACTGCCCCATATATAAGCGGCAAAGCCCTCGTCGGCCACGCGCACTGACAGCCCTGGGTAATTCGGATTCATGACCGGTTGCATACTGGGAAAGGTCCTCATTCCTTGATGCAATCGACGGTGTAGTGCCGTCCATTGCCCTCGTCTTCGTGTTGCAATCCATGCACATCAGCGACGAAACCCGGGAAACTGCTGTCGAACGTGCGAGCAAACGCCAGGTAGTCGATGATCGAGCGGGTCGCCTCGGTAAAGCGCTCTCCGGGCATGATCAACGGAATGCCCGGCGGGTATGGCACCAGCATCACGGCGGCGATACGTCCGTCCAGCGCATCGATCGAAACCGCTTCGACTTCGCCACGTACCAGATGATCATACGCATCCGCCGGCTTCATGGCGATTTGTGGCAGTACGGTGTACATCCGCTTGAGATGCTTGGCCGTGGCATTACTGCGATAACAGGCGTGCAACTGATCGCACAAGTCTCGCAAGCCCATGCCCTGATAGCGCGCGCCGTGCTGTTGCGCCACGCAAGGCAGGCAGCTGGCCAGACTGACGTTGGCGTCGTAGCTGCGCTTGAACTCCAGCAACTCGGTCAGCAACGTGCTCCACTTGCCCTTGGTGATCCCCATCGAAAACAACACCAGGAACGAATACAGCCCGGTCTTTTCGACCACCAGCCCGCGCTCCCAGAGAAACTTGCTGACCACGGCCGCCGGAATTCCGCGCTCGCTGAGCGCACCGCCCGCGGTCAGGCCCGGCATCACCAGGCTGACCTTGATCGGATCGAGCAAGACATAGTCGTCGCTCACTTCGCCAAAGCCGTGCCAGTCATCCGCAGGTTGCAGCAGCCAGTCCTCGGTCACCACACGGTCGATGCCTTCGACCGACGGCGGCTGCCAGATGGAAAACCACCAATCGTCGGCGGCGATATGCTGGCGCAGATTGGCCAGCGCCCGGCGAAAGCTCAGGGCCTCGTCGAACATCTCCTGCAACAGCGAACGCCCGGCCCCGCCCTCCATCATCGCCGACGCCACATCCAGCGACGCGATGATGCCGTACTGCGGTGACGTGGAAATATGCATCATGAAGGCTTCATTGAAACGATCACGGTCCAGTTGCCGGGCGCCGCCGTCCTGCACATGGATCATCGACGCCTGGCTGAACGCCGCCAGCAGCTTGTGCGTGGAATGGGTGGTGAACACCAGCGGGCTGTCTTCACTGCGGGACGTGCCCATGCCGTAGCGGCCGGTGAAAAACTCATGGAACGCCGCATAGGCGTACCAGGCTTCATCGAAATGCAAGACTTCGACGCTATTGCCCAATTGCTGCTTGATCAGTTCGGCGTTGTAGCAGAGGCCGTCGTAGGTTGAATTGGTCACCACCGCCAGCTTGACCTTCGGCGTCCGGCCCTTGGTCAACGGACTGGCTTCGATCTTGGCCTGGATCGATTCGCGGCTGAACTCACTCAGCGGAATCGGCCCGATGATCCCCAGTTCATTGCGCTCCGGGCACAGGTACAGCGGAATGGCACCGGTCATGATGATCGAGTGCAACACCGACTTGTGGCAATTGCGATCAACCAGCACCAGATCGTCGCGAGCAACCATCGAATGCCAGACAATCTTGTTCGCTGTCGAGGTGCCGTTGATCACGAAGAAGGTGTGATCGGCGCCAAAGTTACGCGCTGCCCGCGCCTCCGCCTCTGCCAGGGGCCCGGTGTGATCCAGCAGTGAGCCCAGTTCCGGCACCGAGACCGATAGATCCGAACGCAGGGTGTTTTCCCCGAAGAACTGATGGAAAGCCTGCCCTACCGGGCTCTTGTGATACGCCACCCCTCCACCGTGACCGGGGGTGTGCCAGGAATAATTGGAATCGGCGGTGTGCTGCACCAACGCCTTGAAGAACGGCGGCAGTAAGCCATCGAGGTACTTGCGCGCGGCCCGCGCCACCTGGCGTGCGAGGAATGGCACGGTGTCTTCGAACAGATACAGAATGCCGCGCAACTGATTGAGCTCGGCCATGGCGTCGGCGGGCGCGTTTTCCAGGGTCACTTGCTCGCCGAGGGCGAAAATGGGCAGGTCCGGCGCCCGCACTCGCGCCAGCCCGATCAGCTCGGCCATATTCTGTAACAAATGCGAATGGGCACTGGCGTCTTCTGCCGCTATCAGCATGCACGAGAGGCCATGATGGGTCGACGCGACCAGCCGGCCTTCGGTGTAGTCCATCGCCGAGACGATACTGAAACCTTCCTGCTCCAGTTCCCGGGCGATACCCCGCACGCGATCACCAGCGACGGTGTCGGCCTTGATGTCGCGATGGACGATCAGGACCGGGAATTTCAGATCTTTATACATGGGGCTCAGTGTCCTGAGGCGGCAGGCCAGAGCCTGTCAATCACCTCAGGGTAGAGGGTTGGAGCGGATGTGGCGAGTGCGACGCACTGAAATGGGTCAACTGATCGGCGTGAAGATCAAAAGATCGCAGCCTCGCTTCACTCTGTAGGAGCTGTCGAGTGAAACGAGGCTGCGATCTTGTTAACGGACCTATGCCGAAGCCTCAGCCTCAACCTCAGCCTCAGCCTCAGCCTCAGCCAATTGCAACCAAAGCGCCGGCCCACCGGCGGATTTGCTGATGATTTCCAGGCGCGCCATGTGCTGGGCCAGTTCTTCTTCAGTGGCGCGAATGATGCGCGCTGGCTGACGGTCGGCCGGCAGGCGGCGGATTTCAGTGGCGGAGTTGTCCGCACCCTCGCCGGAACCATTACCGTCCGACGCATTGCCCGCCAGGGACAGGCTGGTCTGGCCGCCGGTCATGGTCAGGTAGACGTCGGCCAGGATCTCGGAGTCGAGCAAGGCGCCGTGCAGCTCACGGCCGGAGTTGTCGACGCCATAGCGCTTGCACAAGGCGTCGAGGCTGTTGCGCTGCCCCGGGTGACGTTCCCGGGCCATCATCAAGGTATCGAGGATCGAGCAGTGCTGGGTGATGTCCGCACGATCGTGCTGGCCCATCAGGGCAAATTCGTTGTTGATGAAGCCAACGTCGAACGCCGCGTTATGGATGATCAGCTGCGCGCCCTTGATGAATTCGAAGAACTCTTCGGCCACCTCGGCGAAACGCGGCTTGCCCACCAGAAATTCGTTGGTGATGCCGTGGACGCCGATGGCGCCCTCGTCACTTTCGCGGTCCGGTTGCAGGTAAACGTGAAAATGCCGGCCAGTGAGGCGCCGACCGATCAGCTCGACACAACCGATCTCGATAATCCGGTGGCCGTCGGTCACCGGCATGCCGGTGGTTTCGGTGTCGAGTACAACGGATCTGGTGGCCATCGGGTGCTCAGCTCTCAATCGGTCAATCGGGCAAAAGCGGCGATATTAACACGCTTGCCGGGGTCTTTCAGATACACCGTGTCACGGCCTTCGCGAGCAGGCTCGCTCCCACACTGGATCGCAGGTGAACGCAGAATTTGCGCTCAAGGAGATCAAATGTGGGAGCGAGCCTGCTCGCGAAGGCAGCGACACAGTATGTCTTTGGCGTTGAATTCAGGCCTGTTTGAAGCCGCGCACTTCATCCACGCCACGGTTGGCCAGTTGATCCGCCCGTTCGTTGCCGTGATGGCCAATGTGCCCACGTACCCATTTCCAGGTGACGTTGTGGCGATTGACCTGCTCGTCCAGCAGCATCCACAGGTCAGCGTTCTTGACCGGTTCCTTGGCTGCGGTTTTCCACCCGCGTTTTTTCCAGTTGGCCATCCACTCGTTGATGCCTTTCATCACATATTGGGAGTCGGTCACCAGCAACACATCGCACGAACGCTTGAGCTCTTCCAGGCCACGAATCGCGCCCATCAGCTCCATGCGGTTGTTGGTGGTATTGGCTTCGCCTCCCCAAAGTTCTTTCTCCACGCCCTTGCACACCAGCAATGCGCCCCAGCCGCCAGGGCCAGGGTTGCCCTTGCAGGCGCCATCGGTGAAGAGTTCTACGCTATCGCTCATGCCAATCTATCCAGAAAATGCAGTGGCCCGCCAATAGAAGATCGACGACGCCCAGGACCGGGTAACCCCGGCCGGAAAAAGGAGGTATCACGGTTCGATGTTGCGACGATTGACCTTGGCCATCGGCAACGGGATCAACTTGCCCATCGGTTCGCGGCGCTCCTGACGGACCGGTCGCAGGCCTACCACGATCTTGCGCGCCACCAGTAGATAGAAGCCGCCACCGGACAATTGCCAGTCACCGGCCTTGCGCTCCCAGCCGGCCAGGCGAGCCTGCCAGATGGGTGAAGCCAGCGGCGGACGATAGCACCCGAAGCGGCGTTTCTCCAGCGCGAAGCCCAGCAGGTTCAGCCAGTCAGCCACCCGCGAGGGGGAAATGCAGCGTGCCTTGCGCAATCCGTCGTGGGCAAATACATGGCGCAGTCCCCAAGTGCTCCAGGGATTGATGCCGATGATCAGCAAATGCCCGCCGGGCCGCACACTGCTCGCCGCCTCCCGCAACAAGCCGTGAGGCGACAGGCAGAAATCCAGCCCATGCTGCAGTACCACCACATCGGCGGCATGCTCACTCAGCGGCCAGGCCTGCTCCTCGCAGACGATCTCGACCCCGGGCAACGGTGCACCCAGGCGCACGTTGCGCTGCACCTGCGGCGCCGACGGCGGGGTCTGGGCCGACGGCCCGTAATGCACCAGGTAGCCTCCGAAGAAACGCCCCAGCTCGTCTTCGAGCATGCGCCGCTCTTCATCCAGCAGCAGTTGCCCAAGGGGACCGGACAGCCAGTCACGTGCTGCGCTGATCAACGCCAGCCAGTCAGGATCAGCCTGAGCGAACGCTTTATCGGTCATTGCATTCTCCAACGCGCCAGGAAGTTCTAAGATGCGCCATTGTTTTCCGCTTGGCGAATCCGACGATGATACAGATCACTGCCCTGCCCGCCTTCACCGACAACTACATCTGGTTGTTACAAGACCCCGACACCCGACGCTGCGCGGTGGTCGACCCGGGCGATGCCGCGCCCGTAAACGCCTGGCTCGCGGCCAATCCGGGCTGGGTCCTGAGCGATATTCTGATCACTCACCATCATCATGACCATGTCGGTGGCGTCGAACAGCTCAAGAAAGCGACGGACGCGACCGTCTATGGTCCTGCCAGCGAAAGCATCCCCAAGCGGGACATCGCGCTCAAGGATAACGATCGTATCAATGTGCTGGGCCATGACTTCGAGATCATTTCGGTGCCCGGTCATACCCTGGGCCACATTGCCTATTATCACCCCGGCCTGCTGTTTTGTGGCGACACCCTCTTCGCGGCAGGTTGCGGGCGCCTGTTCGAAGGCACGCCCCAACAGATGTACACCTCGCTGTCGCGCCTTGCCGCGCTTCCCGAGGACACCCGGGTGTATTGCACCCATGAATACACTCTGAGCAACCTGCGCTTCGCTGCCGCGGTCGAACCCGGCAACGCCGACACCCTTGAACGCCTGGCCAGCGTGGCCCGTCAGCGCGAAGCCGGCATCATCACGCTGCCCTCCACGGTGGCCCTGGAAAAACGTACAAATCCGTTTTTGCGTACCGGTGAAACATCCGTTAAAGAAAAAGCGGATGAACGGACCGGCACCGATAACTCCGCGCCCGATATGGTTTTTGCTGCACTAAGGGCCTGGAAAGATACGTTCTGAGCAGTTTGCACGATAGTCCAAAAACTCTGAAAGGTTGACCGCAGAGGGTGTGCTTTCTAGAATCGCCCGACATTTTTGCCCGGAACTTACTTCCAGCCAATGTCGTCATCTATACGCAAAGCCATCAATTCGGACGCACTGACCCGCCTGGCGCAAGCCATAGCGGTGGCTGTGTCCGCGACATTGGCGGGCTGTTCCAGTCATGTGCCGCAGACCGATGCGGCACACGCACCGAATATTGCCGCGCGCGCCAAGCAGAAACCCGTCTTCCTCACTGAAAAGCCCAGCCCACAGATCCCGCAGGATGTCTGGGAGCGTATGCGCCAGGGTTTCCAGCTGCAGGATGGCCTGGGCGTCAACCCGCGCATCGAGCAGCAACGACTGTGGTTCGCCAGCAACCCGTCGTTTCTCGAAAACGCCGGCGATCGCGGCAGCCTGTACATCCACTACATCGTCGAGCGCCT
The DNA here is from genome assembly GCF_058791355.1 of Pseudomonas sp. EB271-G4-1. Classification (NCBI taxonomy): domain Bacteria; kingdom Pseudomonadati; phylum Pseudomonadota; class Gammaproteobacteria; order Pseudomonadales; family Pseudomonadaceae; genus Pseudomonas; species Pseudomonas sp. EB271-G4-1. Next base: position 15,276 of record NZ_JBYTEO010000084.1, on the reverse strand, counting down.
TGAAGAACGCAACATGCCGCTGGAACTGGCGCTGCTGCCAGTGATTGAAAGCGCCTACAACCCGATGGCTTATTCCCGGGCCAATGCAGTGGGCTTGTGGCAGTTCATTCCCTCCACCGGGCGTTACTTCAACCTGCGCCAAACCCGTTTTTATGATGGCCGGCGCGATATCACCGCTTCGACGACGGCGGCCATGGACTACCTGACCCGCCTGCACGACATGTTCAACGGCGACTGGCTGCTGGCCCTGGCCGCCTACAACGCCGGTGAAGGCACGGTCAGCCGTGCCATCGAACGCAACGAGCGACTCGGCCTGCCAACCGATTACTGGAACCTGCCCCTGCCCGCCGAGACCCAGGCCTATGTGCCGAAGTTGCTGGCACTCTCGCAGGTGGTGATGGCGCCGGACGCCTACGGCGTGAACCTCAACCCGATTGCCAACGAACCGTATTTCCAGGTCGTCGAAATCAACCAGCGCATGGACCTGTCCAAGGTCGCCGCGGTGGCCAACATCGACGAAGACGAACTGTTCCAGCTCAACCCCGCTTTCAAGCAACGCACCACCATCGACGGCCCGCAGCACTTGCTGGTACCCACCTCCAAAGCACAACTGCTGACCACCAGCCTGCAGACCATGCGCCCCGAAGAGTTGATCAGCAAGAAGCAGCTCAAGCCGGTTTTCGAAGGCGCGGACGATACGCAACTGGCGAGCGCCAAACGTAGCTATCGGGTCAAACGCGGCGATAACCTGGGCTCCATCGCCAAGGCCAACAATGTCGACGTCAAGGACTTGCAACGCTGGAACAAGTTGAGCGGCAAGAATCTCAAGCCTGGCCAGACGCTGGTCATGCAAGACACCGGCAAGCGCAACTCGGGACGCATCAACACCGTGGTCGCGGCCAAGTCGAAGACCCAGAAGCCGCAGTCGCAATACAAAGTCCAGCAAGGCGATTCGCTATACATGGTGGCCAAGCGCTTCAACGTTGAAATGCAGCACCTCAAGCGCTGGAATCCTCGTGTCGGCCAGGCGTTGAAGCCGGGGCAAATGTTGACGGTTTCCAGTCCGCATTAAAAATTGATGTGATGCCGAAAAGATCGCAGCCTGCGGCAGCTCCTACAGGGGAATACGTTTCCCTGTAGGAGCTGCCGCAGGCTGCGATCTTTTTTGTACCCGAACACTGCTTTCGAACCCCGTCTTTTTCCTGTCCATACAAGCTGTTACTGTACGATCCACAATGCCCAAGCCGCCCGGATCGGATTCCTTATTTGAAGCGTCCCCTCCTCCTGCTCCTGATCAGCCTGGCCTTGAGTTCCACCGCAAGCGCGACGATCAGCGAAAGCCACGGTTATGCGCAGTTCGGCACGCTCAAGTACCCGGCCAGATTTACCCACTTCGACTGGGTCAACCCGCAAGCGCCCAAGGGCGGTACGTTGCGGGTCATGGCATTTGGCACCTTCGATACGCTCAACCCCTACACTTTCAAGGGCACGAGCCCGGTTGCAACATCCAATTTCCTGCAATACGGCATCAACGAGCTCAACGAGCCGCTGATGGTCGGCACTGGCCAATACGCGCCGTCAGGTGACGAGCCGACCTCCAGTTACGGCCTGATCGCCCAATCGGTGGAATACAGTGAGGACCGCAGCTGGGTCGTCTTCAATTTGCGTCCGCAAGCCCGCTTCCACGACGGCACGCCAATCACCGCCTTTGATGTGGCATTCTCCTACCGCCTGCTGCTCAAGGAAGGCCACCCGCAATATCGCACCAACCTGCAGGAAGTGTCGCGGGTCGACATCCTCAACCCCCTGCGTATACGGTTCGTGTTCAAGCGTGCCGGCAATCCCTTGCTAATCCTGCGTCTGGGGGAGTTGCCAGTGTTGCCGCAGCATTACTGGAAAGGCCGCGACTTCAAGGCGACCACCTTCGAGCCGCCGCTGGGCAGCGGGCCGTATCGCATCACCTCGGTTGCGCCGGGACGACAGATCGTGTTCGAGCGAGTCAAGGACTATTGGGGCAAGGACCTGCCAGTCAATCGCGGCAAGTACAACGTCGATCGCATGGAAGTCGAGTTCTATCGTGACAGCGATGTCGCGTTCGAAGCGTTCAAGGCCGGCGAGTTCGACATCTATATCGAGCACCAGGCAAAAAACTGGGCCACCGGCTATGACTTTCCGGCGATTCGTCGTGGCGAGGTGATCAAGGCGCAGATCCCGCACCAGATCCCGACCCAGACCCAGGCCCTGTTCATGAACAGCCGCCGCGCGACGTTCGCCCAAGCGAGGGTTCGCGAAGCACTGGGCCTGATGTTCGACTTCGAGTGGACCAACCGCACGTTGTTCAGCGGCGCCTACCAACGCGCCATGAGTTACTACCCCAACAGCGAGTTTTCCGCCAGCGGACTTCCAGTCGGCCACGAATGGCTGTTACTCAAGCCGTATCGCGAGCAATTGCCAGCGAGGTTGTTCACCGAGCCTTTCAGCCTGCCGCAGACCCAGGGTCGCGGCATTCCCCGGGATACCCTGCGCAAAGCCTTGGCCCTGCTTGCCGAAGCCGGCTGGAAGCTCAACGGCCAGCGCTTGCAGAACGCGGCCGGGCAACCGCTGCGCCTGGAGATTTTGCTGGTCAATCCGAACCTGGAGCGCATCCTTCAACCCTATGTCGAGAACCTGGCCAGCATCGGCATCGACGCCAAGCTACGCACGGTCGATCGTGCACAGTACAAGCAGCGCCTCGATCAGTTCGATTTCGACATGATCCTGATGACCCTTAACCAGACCCTCAGCCCGGGCCTGGAGCAATGGCAGTACTTTCATTCCAGCCAGGCCACGGTCAAGGGCAGCAAGAACTACGCAGGCATTGCCAATCCGGTGGTGGACCACCTGCTCGAACAATTGCTCGCCGCCAAGACCCGCGATGAACAAGTCGCCGCCGGCAAGGCACTCGACCGCACACTGCTGTGGCAGCACTACATCATTCCCAACTGGTACCTCAATTATCACCGCCTGGCCTACCGTAACCGGTTTGGCTTCGTCACGACGCCGCCCTACACCCTGGGCCTGAGCGCGTGGTGGCTGAAATCTTCGGAGAAAGATCGATGAAATCCGCAAGCGCCCTGCTCCTGCAGGCCGGCGCCCTGTTGTTCGCAGGGTGGGCCTTCGCCGCCCCGCAACATGCCCTGACCCTGTACAACGAACCGCCGAAATACCCGGCTGACTTCAAGCATTTCGACTACGTCGACCCGGACGCGCCCAAAGGCGGAAAATTCCGTCAGGCCGGGTTCGGCGGGTTTGACAGCCTCAACCCGTTCATCAGCAAGGGCGTGTCGGCCAACGACATCGACTTGATCTACGACACCCTGGCCCGACAGAGCCTGGATGAACCTTTCACGGAATATGGCCTGATCGCCGGCAAGATCGAAAAAGCCCCGAACAACGACTGGGTGCGTTTCTATTTGCGGCCCGAAGCGCGTTTCCATGATGGGCATCCGGTTCGCGCCGATGACGTGGTGTTCAGCTTTCAGACCCTGGTCAAGGATGGCGCACCGATGTACCGCGGCTACTACAGCGATGTCGAAGACGTGGTCGCCGAAGATCCGCTGACCGTAGTGTTCAAGTTCAAGCACAGCAACAACCGCGAATTGCCGTTGATCCTTGGCCAGTTGCCGGTGCTGCCCAAGCACTGGTGGGCGAGCCGCGACTTCAACAAGGGCAACCTGGAAGTCCCACTGGGCAGCGGCCCGTACAAGGTTACCGAAGTGAAGGCCGGCCGCTCGGTGCGCTATGAGCGGGTCAAGGATTACTGGGGCAAGGACCTGCCGATCAATCGCGGCTTCTACAACTTCGACGTGATGACCACCGACTACTACCGCGACAATACGGTCGCGCTGGAGGCCCTGAAGGCCGGGCAGTTCGATTACTGGTTGGAGATGACCGCGAAGAACTGGGCCAACGCCTACAATATCCCGGCGGTTACCGAAGGACGGCTGATCAAGGAACAGATCCCCAACGGCAATCCCACCGGCATGCAAGGCTTCGTATTCAATCTGCGCCGCCCGCTGTTCCAGGACGTGCGCGTGCGCCAGGCCCTGACCCTGCTACTGGACTTCGAATGGACCAACAAGCAATTGTTCAACGGTGCCTACGCAAGGACCCGCAGTTACTTCGAGAACTCGGAAATGGCCGCCACCGGCCTGCCCGATGCCGATGAGTTGGCAATCCTCGAACCGTTTCGCGGCAAGATTCCCGAGCAGGTATTCAGCGAGGCGTTCCAGAATCCCGTGACCGATGCCAGTGGCATGATCCGCACCCAGCAACGCAAGGCTTACCAACTGCTGCAAGAGGCCGGCTGGCGCATCGTCGATGACAAGATGGTCGACGCCACCGGCAAACCGGTGAGCATCGAATTCCTGTTGGCCCAAACCGAATTCGAACGGGTCCTGCTGCCGTTCAAGCGTAACCTGAGCGACCTCGGCATCGAACTGGTGATTCGCCGGGTCGACGTTTCGCAGTACGTCAACCGCGTGCGCTCGCGGGACTTCGACATGATCGTCGGCAGCTTCCCGCAGTCCAATTCGCCGGGCAACGAACAGCGTGAGTTCTGGATGACCGCGGCCGCCGACAAACCCGGCAGCCGTAATTCCATGGGCCTGAAAGACCCGGTGGTGGACCAGTTGGTCGAACAATTGATCAACGCCGACTCGCGAAGAAGCCTGGTCGCCCACGCCCGCGCGCTGGACCGCATGCTGCAATGGGGCTATTACGTAATCCCCAACTGGCACATCAAGACCTGGCGCGTGGCGTACTGGAACCACATCGGCCACCCCAAGGTCTCGCCTAAATATGACATCGGCATCAACACCTGGTGGATCAAGCCCGATGCGAAACCGGCCATAGAGATCGAAACCAAATTGCAAGCCGACCCTGCGGGCACGGAGTAATCAGATGCTGGCGTATATTTTTCGGCGACTGCTGCTGATCATCCCGACACTGTTCGGCATCTTGCTGATCAACTTCGTGATCATCCAGGCCGCCCCCGGTGGCCCCGTGGAACAGATGATCGCCAAGCTCGAAGGCTTCGAAGGCGCCACCAGCCGCATCGCCGGCGGCGGCGCCGAGGTGTCGGTGGCCGGCTCCGCCTATCGCGGCGCACAAGGCCTGGACCCGGCGTTGATCAAGGAAATCGAGCACATGTACGGCTTCGACAAATCGGCGCCGGAACGCTTATGGATCATGGTCAAGAACTATGCCTCCCTGGATTTTGGCGACAGCTTTTTCCGTGATGCCAAGGTCATCGACCTGATCAAGGAAAAGATGCCGGTATCGATCTCCCTCGGGTTGTGGAGCACCCTGATCATGTACCTGGTGTCGATCCCGTTGGGGATCGCCAAGGCCACGCGGCATGGCAGCCACTTCGACGTCTGGACCAGTTCGGCGATCATCGTCGGCTATGCGATCCCGGCATTCCTGTTCGCCATCCTGTTGATCGTGGTGTTTGCCGGCGGCAGTTACCTGGACTGGTTCCCGTTGCGCGGGCTGACCTCGAACAACTTCGACGAGTTGAGCATGGGCGGCAAGATCCTCGACTACTTCTGGCACCTGGCGCTTCCGGTGACCGCATTGGTGATCGGCAACTTCGCGACCATGACCCTGCTGACCAAAAACAGCTTCCTCGATGAAATCAACAAGCAGTACGTGGTCACCGCCAAGGCCAAGGGCCTGACCAATCAACGCGTGCTGTATGGTCATGTATTTCGCAACGCCATGCTGCTGGTGATCGCCGGTTTCCCCTCGGCATTCATCGGTATCTTCTTCACCGGTTCGTTGCTGGTGGAAGTGATCTTCTCCCTCGACGGCCTCGGCCTGATGAGTTTCGAAGCGGCAATCAACCGCGATTACCCGGTGGTCTTTGGCACCTTGTTCATCTTCACCCTGCTGGGGCTGGTGGTGAAGTTGATCGGCGACCTCACCTACACCTTCGTCGATCCGCGCATCGACTTCGAAAGCCGGGAGCATTGAGATGAACCTGTCCCCGCTCAATCGACGACGTTTCGAACTGTTCAAGGCCAACAAACGCGGCTGGTGGTCGCTGTGGCTGTTCCTGATCCTGTTCGGTGCCAGCCTTGGTGCCGAGTTGATCGCCAACGACAAGCCACTGGTAGTGCACTACGACAATGGCTGGTACTTCCCGGCCCTCAAGCGCTACCCGGAAACCACCTTCGGCGGCGAGTTCCCACTGGAAGCCAACTACAAGAGCCCGTACATCCGCGAACTGCTCAAGGCCAAGGACGCCTGGGTGTTATGGGCGCCCATTCCCTACAGCTACCAGAGCATCAATTACGACCTGAAGGTCCCTGCCCCCGCGCCGCCATCGGCCGATAACCTGCTGGGCACCGATGACCAGGGCCGCGATGTGCTGGCCCGGGTGATCTACGGCTTCCGCATTTCCGTGTTGTTTGCCCTCACGCTGACGTTGCTCAGTTCGCTCATCGGGGTGATCGCCGGCGCGCTGCAGGGTTTCTACGGCGGCTGGGTGGATCTGGCCGGGCAGCGTTTCCTGGAGATCTGGTCCGGTTTGCCGGTGCTGTACCTGTTGATCATCCTCGCGAGCTTCGTCCAGCCGAACTTCTGGTGGCTGCTGGGGATCATGCTGCTGTTTTCCTGGATGAGCCTGGTGGACGTGGTGCGCGCCGAGTTCCTGCGTGGGCGCAACCTTGAATACGTGCGTGCAGCCCGGGCCTTGGGCATGCAGAATGGCGCGATCATGTTTCGTCACATCCTGCCCAACGCCATGGTCTCGACCATGACTTTCATGCCGTTCATCCTGACCGGCGCCATTGGCACCCTGACCGCCCTGGACTTCCTTGGCTTCGGCTTGCCGGCCGGCAGTCCGTCACTGGGTGAACTGGTGGCCCAGGGCAAATCCAACCTGCAAGCGCCCTGGCTGGGCATGAGCGCGTTCGCGGTGCTGGCGTTGATGTTGAGTTTGCTGGTATTCATCGGCGAGTCCGCTCGCGATGCCTTCGACCCGAGGAAGTGAAATGAATCAGGACAATCTGATCGAAGTGCGCGACCTGGCCGTCGAATTCGTCGTTGGCGAGCGCTGCCAGCGAGTGGTCGAAGGTGTCAGCTTCGATATCAAGCGTGGCGAGACCCTGGCGCTGGTGGGCGAAAGCGGGTCCGGCAAATCGGTAACGGCGCATTCGATCCTGCGCCTGTTGCCCTACCCGCTCGCCCGGCACCCGTCGGGGACCATCGAATATTCCGGGCAGAACCTGCTCAACCTGAAAGAGAAAACCATCCGCCATATCCGCGGCAACCGGATCGCGATGATCTTCCAGGAGCCGATGACCTCGCTCAACCCGCTGCACTCGATCGAAAAGCAGATCAACGAGGTGCTGGGCATCCACAAGGGCCTGGTCGGCAAAATCGCGACCAAACGCACCCTGGAACTGCTGGAAATGGTCGGCATCCCGGAACCGGAAAAGCGTCTCAAGGCCCTGCCCCACGAATTGTCCGGCGGGCAGCGCCAGCGCGTGATGATCGCCATGGCCCTGGCCAACGAGCCGGAACTGCTGATCGCCGACGAGCCGACCACCGCGCTGGACGTGACCGTTCAGCTTAAAATCCTCGAATTGCTCAAGGAACTGCAGGCCCGCCTGGGCATGGCGCTTCTGTTGATCAGCCACGATTTGAACCTGGTGAAAAGAATTGCGCATCGCGTATGTGTCATGCAGCGCGGTTGCATCGTCGAACAGGCATCGTGCGAACAATTGTTCCGCGCGCCGCAGCATCCGTACACTCGGGAGCTGCTGGCAGCGGAACCCAGCGGGACGCCTGCGACCAATGTCGTCGGCCCGCCCATGCTCACGGTCGAGGACCTGAAAGTCTGGTTCCCGATCAAGAAAGGCTTGCTGAAAAAGACCGTCGATTACGTCAAGGCGGTAGACGGCATCAATTTCAGCCTGCCCCAGGGCCAGACCCTGGGGATCGTGGGAGAAAGCGGTTCCGGCAAATCGACACTGGGCCTGGCGATCCTGCGCTTGATCGGCAGTAAAGGCGGCATCCGTTTTGAAGGCAAGCAGCTGGACAGCCTGACGCAGCAACAGGTGCGGCCACTGCGGCGGGAAATGCAGGTGGTGTTCCAGGACCCCTTCGGCAGCCTGAGCCCGCGAATGTGCGTGAGCCAGATCGTCGGCGAGGGCCTGCGGATCCACAAGATGGGCACCGAGGCTGAACAGGAACAAGCGATTATTGCAGCACTCAAGGAGGTAGGTCTGGACCCGGAAACCCGGCACCGCTACCCCCACGAATTTTCCGGCGGGCAACGGCAGAGAATCGCCATTGCCCGGGCATTAGTGCTAAAACCGGCGTTGATTCTGCTGGACGAGCCGACTTCGGCCCTCGACCGCACCGTGCAACGCCAAGTGGTCGAGCTGTTACGATCACTGCAAAGCAAGTACAACCTGACGTATCTGTTTATCAGCCATGACCTGGCTGTCGTCAAGGCGCTGAGCCACCAGTTGATGGTGGTCAAGCAGGGCCAAGTGGTCGAACAGGGAGACGCGCAAAGCATTTTTGCCGCCCCCCAACATCCGTATACACAGCAGTTGCTGGAAGCCGCCTTCCTGGTTCCAGCCACTGCGCAATAACCTGAAAAGAGGAGCAACACATGGGTTTTCTCGCCGGTAAGCGCGTACTGATCGTCGGTGTCGCCAGCAAGCTGTCCATCGCATCCGGCATCGCTGCCGCCATGCATCGCGAGGGCGCTGAGCTTGCCTTCACTTATCAGAACGACAAACTCAAGGGTCGTGTCGAAGAATTCGCACAGGGCTGGGGTTCGAGCCCTGAGCTGTGCTTCCCGTGCGACGTGGCCAGCGATGCGGAAATCGCCAAGGTCTTCGAAGAGCTGAGCAAGAAGTGGGACGGCCTGGACTGCATCGTGCACTCCGTAGGCTTCGCCCCGGGCGATCAACTGGACGGCGACTTCACCGAAGCCACCACCCGTGAAGGTTTCCGCATTGCTCACGACATCAGCGCCTATAGCTTCGTGGCCCTGGCCAAGGCCGGCCGCGAAATGATGAAAGGCCGCAATGGCAGCCTGCTGACCCTGTCGTACCTGGGCGCCGAGCGCACCATGCCCAACTACAACGTGATGGGCATGGCCAAGGCTTCCCTGGAAGCCGGCGTACGCTACCTGGCCGGCTCCCTGGGCCCGGACGGTACTCGCGTGAACTGCGTATCGGCCGGCCCGATCCGCACCCTCGCCGCTTCCGGCATCAAGAACTTCCGCAAGATGCTGGCCGCCAACGAAGCGCAAACCCCTCTGCGTCGCAACGTCACCATCGAAGAAGTCGGCAACGCCGGCGCCTTCCTGTGCTCGGACCTGGCGTCCGGCATCAGTGGCGAAATCATGTACGTGGACGGTGGCTTCAACACCACGGCCATGGGCAATCTGGAAGAGTGATCTTCGGTTAGCCATTAAAAAACCCGCCTTTTTGGCGGGTTTTTTATTGGGTCAAGATCAAAAGATCGCAGCCTTCGGCAGCTCCTACGATGGATATGTGTACACCTGTAGGAGCTGCCGAAGGCTGCGATCTTTGATCTTCAAACAAGGCACTGCGCAAACAATTGCTGAATCGGCTGCGTCCGTTGGCTGTACCGCTGCGCCAACACAATCTCCCGGTAAAACGTCAACTCGCCCAACGGAATCACCCTGACGTTCGCCCCATGCTCCAGCCACAGCCCCGCTTCGGGCAGCAACGAAATGCCCAGCCCGCACTCGACCATCTTCACAATGGCTTCCAGCTCATCGAGCTCCAACGCAACGTGCACGTCGATTTGCTGTTCACGAAGAAATCTTGTCACCAGTCGCCCGCCGAATGAATTGCGGTCGTAACGCACATGGGGATGTTCGGCGAGCAACTTGAGCGGCTCGTCGCCTTCAAGATCCGTCGGCACGATCAGCACAAAGGGCTCGCGGCGGATCACTTGCGCCGACAGTTCCTTGGGCAGTTCGAACGGTGGCTTGATGAGGATCGCCAGGTCCACTTCGCCGGTGTCCACCTGGCTCAACAGGTTCAAGGACACGCCCGGCACCAGTTTTGGCTCCAGGTGCGGCGCCTGCTGACGCAATCGCAACAGCGCCTGGGGCAGCAATCCGGTCTGCACCGTGGCCACGGCGCCGATCTTCAATTCGCCCCTGTACTCGCTGACGTCATCACTGACCGCCATTCGATTGAAGATTTCCAGCATTTCCCTGGCCATCGGCAACGCGCGCTGCCCCGCCGCATTCAGCAAGGCCTGACGCCCGGTGCGATCGAACAAGCGAATGCCGAGGGCCTGTTCCAGGTTGCGGATCTGCGCGCTGACTGCCGACTGCGTGAGGCCGATGTGCATGCCCGCTGCGGCGAACGTGCCGTAGCGCGCCACCGCGATGAAGGTTTTCAGTTCCCGAAGCATGGGGCCACCGATTGATCGAAAAAATTTGAGCTCGACGCAAAAACTATCGTGTTTCAATCAAAAAGCACAGCGCTAAACTCAGCGTCAATATTCCATAACCGAGGCACGCCCGATGCAACTCTCGCCTTTCCACCTGGCCATTCCGGTCTATGACCTGGCCGCCGCGCGGCACTTCTACGGCAGCGTGTTCGGCCTGGAAGAAGGTCGCTCCAGCGAGCACTGGGTCGATTTCAACTTTTTCGGCCATCAACTGGTGATTCACCTCGCGCCAAAAAATGCTTCGCAAGAAGCCGCCCATACCAACGCGGTTGACGGCCATGACGTGCCCGTACCGCATTTCGGCGTGGTGTTGGGCATGAAAGAGTGGGAGGCACTGGCCGAACGATTGAAGTCGCTGCAGACGCGTTTCGTGATCGAGCCGGGGATTCGTTTTCAGGGACTGGTGGGCGAACAGGCGACGATGTTTTTGTTCGATCCGTGCGGGAATGCGCTGGAATTCAAGGCGTTCAAGGATATTGGGCAGTTGTTTGCCAAATGAAGGCAGGCGTGGCCTCCAAGGCCGCCTTCGCGAGCAGGCTCGCTCCCACACTTGACCGATTTGAAATGCTATCAACTGTGGGAGCGGGCTTGCCCGCGATGGGGCCAGTCATTGCACCACAATGCTACCGGCCCAACGCTTTTTCAGCCTCAACCAGCATCTCTTCAACCGAGCCATGAACCACAGGATCATGCTCAATCTGCCCGATACTGAAACGAATCTCATACCCGCTATGCGCCGTGGCCATGCGTGCATCGAGCATTTCTTCGAGCCGCGCCTTGATCGCCTCGATGTCCACGCTGCCGGAACCTGTGAGCAAGGCCACGAAGGTGGCGCCCTCCAGCCGCCCGACCACGTCGTTTTCCCGAAAACCGATGCGCAGTACATCGGCAAAGGTTTTCAGCGCCTTATCACCTTCGGTGCGACCAAACAGGTAGTTGATGCGTTTGAACTCGTCAAGATTGAAAAACAGCAACGTCGCCGGTCGGTCCAGTTGCTGGCAGGCGTCCAGCCCCAATTGGGCCAACGCGAGGAAACCGTGCCGGTTGGGCAATAGCGTCAACTCATCCATGCTCGCCATCTGTACCCCGATCAGCTCTTGCTCTGCCTTGCGGGCCAGATCGCGCAAAAGCTCACGCTCCTGCTGTGGCGTCCCTGCACGTACACACGATTTGTGCGGTTTGCCTGAGATCAGCATCACATACTCCATAGGTGGGTATGTTCTTTAGAGTCCTCGATATCGGGTTTGACTCCATGTCGACTCGCCGTTGGTCAGCTACCCACTACCGGACACGGCCCGCCGGCGTCCGCCCAGCGCTTGAACTGTGTGACAAAAACATCGTGCGGCACCGGCACTGGCGCGCGATCACCGCCAGGATTCCAGCCCCACAACACCAGTTTGTCTTCGCTGACGTGCTTGATCAGCGCTGCAAAATCGCGATCACCGTTGCTCGCGCGGTCCTTGATCATGCTGCACAACATGTCCGGAGGCAGGCCGATCCAGGCCATTTTGTGCGCCGCCGGTGGCAGGCTCCAATGCGGTGCCCCAGGCGGGGCATTGGCGCCGTAACTGGCGGGTGGATTGGCCTCGGCATGGCAGCTGGCGCAAGGCAACCCCGAAGCCCCCTTGCCGTCCATGCCGCGTACCACGTTCATCGCATGGGATAGCCCGGCGTCTAACTGCAAGGGGGCGTCCCCGGGAATGTGGCAGTTCTGGCATCGGGGGCTCTGGAACACCTTCTGTACGGTGTCGAAGGCCTTCACCGCCTCCTTGTCATCGGCGAACAGCTCTGTTGCATAGACAAAAAGGCAAATCAGTATCAGCGAGCCGAGTAACCAATGGTGTCGTTTCATCTCACACCCCCGACAGTTGCAACGGCAGTTCACGCAGGCGTTGCCCGGTCAGGGCGTACACCGCGTTGGCCACTGCTGGCGCCGTGGGTGGAACACCGGCCTCGCCGATGCCACCGGGTTTTTCGTTGCTGGGCAGGATATGCACTTCGACCACCGGCATCTCGTTGAGCCGCAGCACCTGGTAATCGTGATAGTTGGACTGCACTACCCTGCCATCCTTGATCGTCAGCTTGCTGTGCAAGGTGAAACCCAGGCCGAAGGCGATGCACGACTCCATTTGTGCGGCGATGCTCTGCGGATTGACCGCGATCCCACAGTCCACCGCACACACCACCCGATGCACACGAATCGCCAGGTTATCCTGGGAGACTTCGGCGACCTGGGCCACGTAGCTGCCAAATGACTCATGCACCGCCACGCCCAGGGCGTGGCCGTCCGGCAGCGGCGCCTTCCAGTTGGCCTTCTCTACCGCCAGGTTCAATACGCCAAGATGCCGTGGATGCGCCTTGAGCAAGGTCCGTCGGTACTCCACCAGGTCCTGGCTTGCCGCCGCGGCCAGTTCGTCGATCAACGATTCCATGACGAAGGCAGTGTGCGTATGCCCCACCGAACGCAGCCACAACACGCTGATACCGGTGTTTGGCGAATGCAGCTCAACCTGATGATTAGCCAGCCCCTGCAGGTAGGGACCGTCCGCCACGCCCTCCACGGACGTCTTGTCGATTCCGTTCTTGACCATGGCCGCTTCAAGCGAGGTGCCGGCCATGATCGACTGTCCGACCAGCACATGCTTCCAGGCCAGCGGCAGGCCATCAGCGCCCAGGCCGACTCGCGCCTGATGCAGGAACGCCGAGCGATAATAGCCGCCACGGATGTCATCCTCCCGCGCCCACACGGTTTTCACCGGCCCGCCCGCGGCCTTGGCGACCTGGACCGCTTCGGCGACAAAGTCCGAGGTCGGATTGGCGCGCCGGCCGAATCCGCCGCCCAGGAACTCGGTATGGATCTCGACCTGCTCAGGCTTGAGCCCGGTGATTTTGCCGGCGATCATCTGGTCCAGGGTCTGGAACTGCGTACCGGTCCAGATCTCGCATTTGTCCTGGGTGATGCTCACGGTGCAGTTGAGCGGCTCCATGGGTGCATGGGCCAGGTAGGGCACGCTGTACTCGACGTCGAGAGTCCTGGTCGCTTTGGCCAGTGCAGCCTGGGTATCGCCGGCCTCGCTCACGGGCAGCCCGGGCGTCGCAGCGAGCTTGCGGAATTCCTCGAGCAATTGCTCGCTGTCGAGCCCTGCGTTCGGCCCCAGGTCCCACTCGACGTGCAGCGCATCCCGCCCCAGTTTCGCCGCCCAGTAGTGATCAGCAATCACCGCCACGCCGGTCGGCACCTGCACCACCTTGTGCACACCGGGTATCGCCAGCGCCTCGGCGCCTTCAAAGGATTTGACGCTGCCACCAAACACCGGAGAACGCGCGACCATCGCCGTCATCAGGCCATCGAACTGCACGTCCATGCCAAATTTGGCGCGGCCGGTGATTTTCTCCGGCGTATCCAGGCGCTTGGTGGGTTTGCCGATGATGGTCCAGTCCTTGGCCTCCTTGAGCTTGATGGTCGCAGGGTCCGGTACCGGCAGCTTGCCGGCGTCGTCAGCCAGTTCGCCGTAGGTGGCGTGCCGGTCGCCGGCAATCACCACGCCCGACTCCGTGCGAATCGCCGAGGGTGCGACGTTGAAGCGCTTGGCCGCGGCCTCGACCAGCAGCAAACGCGCCGCCGCACCGGCCTGACGGTAACGGTCGAACTCCATCCAGGTCGAGGTCGAGCCGCCGGTGATCTGCATGCCGCCGAACCCGGCCAGACCGTAATCGGCGGCCGAAGCCGGTGCGTGCTCGACGCGAATTTTCGACCAATCGGCGTCCAGCTCTTCGGCGATCAGCATGGTCAACCCGGTCCAGATACCCTGACCCATTTCCGAATGACCGAGCAACACGGTGACGCTGTTGTCATTGCCGATGCGCAGGAAGGCATTGGGTGCGAACACGTTGCCCTGGTTTTCCACGCCCCGGGCAAAGCGATGGCCGCCTGGGATAACAAACGCCACTACCAGCCCGCCGCCCAGCATGGCGCTGCCCTTAAGAAAATCGCGGCGCGATAGTGGATCGATGCTGTTCATGGCCATCAGCCCAATTGGGCGGCGCGTTTGACCGCGGCGCGGATTCTTGGGTAGGTGCCGCAACGACAGATATTGCCTGACAACGCCTGGTCGATGTCGCTGTCGGTCGGTTGCGGGATCTTTGCCAGCAAGGCCGCCGCAGACATGATCTGCCCAGACTGGCAATAACCGCACTGCACCACATCGAGTTCGGCCCAGGCTTGTTGCACCGGGTGCGAGCCGTCGGTGGACAGGCCTTCGATAGTGAGGATTTTCTGTCCATGGGCCACGGCCGTGGCCGGTGTGATGCAGGAACGCAAAGGCGTGCCGTCGATGTGCACGGTACAGGCGCCGCACTGGGCCATGCCACAGCCGAACTTGGTGCCGGTCAGGTGCGCAACATCGCGCAGGACCCACAGCAGCGGCATGTCCGCAGGGACATCCAGCTCCTGGTCCTGGCCATTGATATTCAAGGTCAGCATTGCGACGGCCCTCAGACTCACGGTGTTCTGAAGTTGGCGCCGCTGTGGCGATCAGGAACCTGCGCGCGCCTTGGGGTTATCCCTACAGCTAAGCGCAAATTGTCCGGCAGGCCGAGGTGTATCGACCACCGGTCACAAAAACTACCTGGTGACCGACCCTTTATTTGTTGTCGGAGTACATATCCGTTGAGTACATATCCATTGCTGCGGTAACGGCCACTTATGGTTTCGCTTTTACAGCGACTCCCTTTTTCAAACGCCAAAAAGGAAGCAAAAGGCTTTGCCCCACCACTCGG
>NZ_JBYTEO010000083.1:0-26097 GCF_058791355.1 Pseudomonas sp. EB271-G4-1 | reverse complement strand
CTTTTTGGCGTTTGAAAAAGGGAGTCGCTGTAAAAGCGAAACCATAGGTGGCCGTTACCGCAGCAATGGATATGTACTCCGACAACCAATTTCACACAGGGCTTCCTGTGACGCCCCGCATCACTGCTGCGCACGGCTCAATTAACGCGTCGTCAATGGAACGCAGAGCGTCCCTGGCGGCATTCCCACGCAGAGCGTGGGAACGATCAAATCGAACAGCATTCCCCTGCACACCGTCCCCGCAGGAGCGGTGTACAGGTCACCCACCAGGGCCTACTTGGGTTGCGGCACCACGCGCAAATACGGTTTCAGGGTCTTGAAGCCATCCGGATACTTCTTCCTCGCATCCTCATCGGAAACCGACGTCGGAATGATCACGTCTTCGCCCGGACGCCAGTTCACAGGCGTGGCGACGGTGTGCTTGGCGTTCAGTTGCAGTGAGTCGAGCAGGCGCAGCACTTCGTCGAAATTACGCCCGGCGCTCATCGGGTAGATCAGCATCGCCTTGACCTTCTTGTCCGGGCCGATGATGAACACCGAACGCACCGTGGCGTTGTCCACGGCGGTGCGCTGGCCGCCGCTGGCATTGGGGTGAATCATGTCGTAGAGCTTGGCCACCACCAGGTTGTCGTCACCGATCATCGGATAGTTCACCGCATGGCCCTGGGTTTCCTCGATGTCGCCGACCCAGGCGCGGTGGTCGCTGACCGGGTCGATGCTCAAGCCGACGATCTTGGTGTTGCGTTTGTCGAACTCGGGCTTCAGCCGGGCCATATAGCCAAGCTCGGTGGTGCAGACCGGCGTGAAGTCCTTGGGGTGCGAGAACAGGATGGCCCATTTGTCGCCGATCCATTCGTGGAAGTGGATCGGCCCCTCGGTACTGTCGGCGGTGAAATCCGGTGCCTCATCGCCAATGCGGATAGTCATGTTCGATCTCCTTGGTGTAATGGTCGGGGATGTCTTGCATGCTCAGGTTTTTCGGACCTCAATCAGTGTAGTCAGGAACACGCTTTTCAAAACCTTCCCTGGCGTCAATCCAGCAAAGCGATCAACTGATGACGCTGCGCATCGGTAAGCATCGGGCCGAAACCGGCGCTGGCGTTTTCCGTCATGTAGCGCGGGTTGCCAGTGCCGGGGATGACGCAGGTCACCGCCGAATGCGACAACAGGAACTTGAGTGCCAGGGGCGGCCAACTCTTGATCCCGACTTGCGCGGCCCAACCGGGCAACGGTTTGCCCTGCAACCGCGCGATCAATCCACCGCCGCCGAACGGCCGGTTGCAGATCACCGCGACACCCCGGTCGCGACACAGTGGCAGGAGGCGTTTTTCGACGCCGCGATCATCCAGCGCATAGTTGATCTGCAGGAAGTCCAGCGGCTCAGCCTTGAGCACGGCCTCCACTTCGTCATAGGCCGACGCGGTGTAATGGGTGATGCCGATGTAGCGAATGCGTCCTTCTTCCTTCCACTGGCGCAGGGTCGGCAGGTGGGTTTGCCAGTCCAGCAGGTTGTGGATCTGCATCAGGTCGATGCGGTCGGTCTGCAGCAGCTTGAACGATTGCTCCATCTGCGCAATGCCTTCCTCGCGGCCACGGGTCCACACCTTGGTCGCCAGGAACGCCGGCGACCGTGGCTCGTGAATCGAGAGCAACTCGCCGGTGGTCTGCTCGGCGCGACCGTACATCGGCGAACTGTCGATGACCTTGCCGCCCTTTTCAAACAACGCGTCAAGCACGGCTGGCAAGCTGCGGTACGCTGGATCCGAAGGCGCCACATCGAAGCCGCGATAGGTGCCAAGGCCGACAGCGGGCAATGGCTCTTTGCTGGAAGGAATGACGCGGGTCATCATGGTCTTGCCTCCTGTTCCCGCCGCTGGCGAGGTTTGCGCACCGCTCGGGCCGAACGTGAAGACCGCCGAAGCGGCGGCAGCCAGCGTGAGTATTTGCCTGCGGGTCAAACCTTGCGCATGGCTCATGACGATTCCCTCACCGGTGGCCCGGCTCCTGTGGTCCAGCTTCGGCCAATCGCGCCTGGCGCCTTGCCAGCCACAGGCACAACCCGCCCCACACTCCCGCCACCGGCACGACCGCCAGCGCGACCAGGCCGAAGCCTGCGCCCAGGGCCGTCAAACCGGCCGACAGCCAACCACTGGCAGCGTCGCCGCCACGATAGACCAGGGTTTCGATCACATTCTTGGCCTTGTATTTCTCTTCACGGCTGACCACCGTCCACAGCACCTCACGCGCCGGCCGGACCACGCCGAACTCCACCGCGCGGCGCAGTCCCTGGGCCAGTGCCACGCTGGCTGGCACCGGTGCCAGTGCCATGGCGCAAAACGCCACGACTGTCGCCAGGGGCAGCGCCAGCAACGCGCCACCAATGCCCACCAGGCGAATCAACGGCGCCGTCAGCAACAATTGACAGACCAGGGTCAGCGCCGACACCAGCAAATCGACCACGGCGAAAAATTGCGTCCTGCTGCCTACATCAGCGTAGCTGCCAGCGACGATCCGTCCCTGCTCGAAATACAACAAAGTCGCGGCGCTGGTGTGCAGAAGCATGAAGGCCACCAACCCCAAGAGATAAGGCGAGTGCAGGATCAGCGTGATCCCGGCGAGCATGCTGCCCCCCAGGCGCCGTTCGTCCAATATCCGGTTGGCCTGCTGCGATTGCGTCCTCGCCAGCAGCCCCCGATAGCAATGCACCGCCAGTTCCAGCAGCAGCGCCGCGCCGACGGTCAACGCCAGCGGGCCCAAACGAGTGGCCATGGTCGCCGCCAGCAAGGGCCCGATAAAGGTGCCCAGGGTGCCGCCGGCCGCGATGCAGCCGAACAGCCGTCGCCCCTGCTCGTTGGAGAAACGGTCGACTAGCACACTCCAGAAAATCGAGACGATGAACAGGTTGTAGAGGCTGATCCAGACAAAGAACACCCGCCCGACCGTCACCGGCGCGACGTGGTTGCCGATCAACAGGCCAAACACCAGCATCGACACGGCAATCACCCGGTAAATCAAGGGTACGAAGCGCGTGGCCGGCAACCGCGACGCCAGCGTGCCAAACACCGGCACCATCAGCAGCATCACCACGAAGGTGGCGGTGAACAGCCACTGCAACTTCTCGACACCGCCCTCAAGACCCAAGGCATCGCGCAACGGTCGTACCAGGTAATAACTGGCAAGCACGCAGAAATGGAACGCAAAACCCAAGGCCAGGGCCGCTCTTTCTGCTGGCAACACGTTGAGCCACTTGAGCGCCATGGGCATCGGTGCCCTCCTTTACCGCCAGCTACACTCTGACAGCACCCCGGAGCCGTCAATGTTGCCCACTAACGTTAGCCGAATGTCTCGTACCCTGGTGTTACTCGTCGTCATCGCCGCTGTGCTGTACCTGGCGCTCTGCGCGGCCCTGTTCGCGTTTCAGCGCGCACTGATCTACTACCCGCAGCCCCGCGCCGTCGACTCGCCCGAGACACTGCTGACGTTGCCCGTGGACGAGGCGCAGGTGCTGGTGTCGGTGCGGTCGCATGCCGGGCCCAAGGCGCTTATTTATTTCGGTGGCAATGCCGAGGACGTCTCGCGCAGCCTGCCGGAGTTCGACCGGGCCTTTCCCGAGCATGCCCTGTACCTGCTGCATTACCGTGGATACGGTGGCAGCAGCGGTTCACCGTCCGAAGAAACGATTGCTCGCGATGCCATGAGCTTGTTCGACAAGGTCTACGCCGACCACCCGCAGGTGGCGGTGGTCGGACGCAGCCTGGGCTCGGGGGTCGCGGTGCGCCTGGCCAGTTATCGGCCGGTGGCGAAACTGCTGCTGATCACGCCGTACAACAGCCTGGAGGAATTGGCTGAGCGCCAGTTCCGCTGGCTGCCGGTGCGGTGGCTGCTCAAGGATAAATTCGAATCCTGGCGCTACGCCGAGCACATCACTGTGCCGACGCGCCTGATCGCCGCTGAGCACGACGAGGTGATTCCAGGCGCAAGCACCCGGCGCCTCTACAGCCATTTCCGCCCGGGCGTGGCGACGCTGCAGGTGATTGCAGGCACCGGGCACAACTCGATCGGTAATAGCCCCGAATACCTCAAGGCGCTGAGGGATGGCTTGTAATCGCGTCATCGCTCTTCGCCTGTAGGAGCGAGGCTTGCCCGCGAACCAGACGCCGCGGTGTAGCTGTAAGACCGCTTGTAGGAGCAAGGCTGCCCGCCCTGGCTTTCATGAGAAACATCCTTATTGATCTTAAAGTTGGGTTTTACCGCGATCATCTGGAAAACGCTGCATAGAACAACCATGACGCCCCCATAGCGTTCAGTCAGATGAACCGACCAACTGGCTCTGGATCTTCTGCACCACGCCTTGCATCGCCGGCAGGTAACGTCGGGCCGCTTCCTCGACGGACATCGCTTTGGCAATGTAGACCAGATTCAGACACCCCATCAGCCTCGCCTCAAAGGTGATGGGTATCGCAATGGCCGCAATCTTGCGCTCCTGCCCCCAATGCGAGTTGTTTTCGCCATACCCCTTGGCGACGGTGTGCTGTACCAACCGGTCGACAAAACGGCGATCGGCAGCCAGCGGCGACTGTTCGTCGTCGCGGCTGATCATCAACTCGATCAACTCTTCGCGTTCGGCAGGCGGGCAGAACGCAAAGTAGGCACGCCCGGTGGCGGTCATCAACAATGGCAGGCGCCGGCCGACCATGGAGCGATGGAACGAAAGGCGGCTGAAGCGATGAGTGGTTTCGCGAATGACCATGGCGTCGCCATCCAGCGTACACAGGTCCGTCGGCCAAACCACCTCTTGCAGCAGTTCGCCGAGCAACGGCGCGGCGATCGAAGAAATCCATTGTTCATCGCGAAATCCCTCACTCAATTCGCGCACTTTGAGGGTCAGGCGATAGCTGTCATCCGACTCGCTGCGCCGCACATAACCCTCGGCCTGCAAGGTTTCCAGCAGCCGTCGGACCGTGGTCCGATGCAGCCCGCTGCGCTCGGCCAGTTGTGCGGTGCTGGCCCCGCCGTCGAAGCGATTCAAGCTGTTGATCAGGGCCAGGCCACGCATCAATCCCCGCACGGACTTGTATTCGGTCTCGCTCATTGATCTTTCCTTTTTTGTTGTAAATCAACGATGTGCACCCAGTGCACATTAACAAGGGTTGTCGTTGTCCACCAGTACCGCGATTCACATACTGCGCCCAACAAGAAATCCAAAAGCGCTGTATGGAGATACCCATGAGTCCTGCACCCTCGCCCTCCACGCTGGAACTGAGCACTGACGTCGCCATCGTCGGCGCCGGCCCGGTCGGATTGATGATCGCCAACTACCTGGGCCAATGCGGCGTGAACGTCACCCTGGTGGAAAAGCTCGACCGCCTGATCGATTATCCCCGTGCCATTGGCCTGGATGACGAAAGCCTGCGCACCTTCCAGGCAGTCGGCCTGGCCGAAAACGTTCTGCCGCACACCACCCCCTGGCACGCCATGCGCTTCCTCACGCCAAAGGGTCGCTGCTTTGCCGACATCCAGCCCCGGACCGACGAGTTCGGTTGGTCGCGGCGCAACGCGTTCATTCAGCCCCTGGCCGACCGGGTGCTGTACGAAGGCTTGCAGCGCTTTAAAAACGTCAAGGTGCTGTTCAGCCGCGAACTGCAAAGCTTTGCGCAAAACGACAGCGCCGTGGTGCTCGACCTCAAGGACCAGAACGGTCGCGATGAACGCCTGCATGCCCGTTACCTGATCGGCTGCGACGGCGGCAACAGCGTGGTGCGACGCAGCCTGGACATCAGCTTCGAAGGCAAGACCGCGCCCAACCAGTGGATCGTCGTCGACATCGCCAACGACCCGCTGGCCACGCCACACGTTTACCTGTGCTGCGACCCGGTGCGGCCCTATGTGTCAGCCGCCCTGCCCCACGGTGTGCGTCGTTTCGAATTCATGGTCATGCCCGGCGAAACCGAAGCCGAGTTGAGCAAGCCCGAGAACATGCGCAAGTTGCTCGCCAAAGTACTGCCCGACCCCGACCGCATCGAGCTGATTCGCAGCCGCGTCTATACCCACAACGCGCGCCTGGCCGGTCGATTCCGCCAGGGCCGGGTGCTGTTGGCCGGCGACGCCGCGCACATCATGCCGGTGTGGCAGGGCCAGGGTTACAACAGCGGCATGCGCGACGCCTCGAACCTGGCGTGGAAGCTGTCGCTGGTGATCAAGGGCCTGGCCGCCGACAGCCTGCTCGACAGCTACGAACAGGAGCGCCGCGACCACGCCAAGGCCATGATCGACCTGTCCGTGCTCGCCGGCCATGTCCTGGCGCCGCCCAAGCGCTGGCAAGGCACCCTGCGCGATGGCGTGTCCTGGCTGCTCAATTACGTGCCACCGGTCAAGCGCTACTTCCTGGAGATGCGCTTCAAGCCAATGCCGCAATACATCCGTGGCGCCTTGATCGCCCCCAACGACAAGTCCTCTGCCGTGGGCAAGATGTTCATCCAGCCGCGAGTGCTGACTGAAGCAGGCGATACCCTGTTGCTCGATGAAGTGATCGGTAGCAACTTCGCGATCATTGCCTGGGGTTGCGATCCGATCTGGGGCATGAGCCGCGCGCAAGTCGAGCAATGGAGCGCCTTGGGCACGCGGTTTATCCAGGTGTTGCCAGACGTCCAGCTAAAGGCCGCCAGTGATGTGAGCCCGGGCGTGATCCGCGTCGGCGACAGCACCGGTCGTCTCAAGGAATGGTTCGCCAGTGGGTCGGCGTCCATCGCCCTGGTACGCCCGGACCGGTTCCTCGCCGGGCTGGCCATTCCGCAAACCGTTGGCCAGGCCTGCGATCAATTGACCCTGGCGCTCAAGGCACTGCCGCAAACGCCCGCGACGACCGTCGCCAGCCAGGTGGCTTGAGATGAGCGCTTATCTGCACTGCCTGTCGCACACCCCGCTGGTGGGCCACGTCGACCCGACGCCGCAGGTGCTGGCCGAAGTCGACGCGATGACCGCCGAGGCCCGCGAGCGCATCGCCCGCTTTGCCCCGCAACTGATCGTGCTGTTCGGGCCGGACCACTACAACGGCTTTTTCTACGATGTGATGCCGGCGTTCTGCATCGGCATGGCGGCCGATGCCATTGGCGATTTCGACACGGCCGCCGGTCCCCTGGACGTGCCCAAGGCGCTCGCCGAAGCCTGCGCCCAATCGGTCCTGGATGCTGGCGTCGACATCGCCGTGTCCTACCGCATGCAGGTCGACCACGCATTCGCCCAGCCCCTGGAGCTGTTGCTCGGCGGCTTGCAGGGCTGCCCGGTGATTCCGGTGTTCATCAATTGCGTCGCCGTGCCCCTGCCCGGTTTCAAGCGCGCCCGGCTGCTCGGGGAAGCCATCGGCCAGTGGGCGAAGTCGCTGGACAAGCGCGTGTTGTTCCTCGCCTCCGGTGGCTTGTCCCACCAGCCACCGGTGCCGGAACTGGCCAAGGTCGATGCGCGCATGGCCGATCGCCTGATGGGCAGCGGTCGTCAGTTGCCAGTCGATGAACGCCAGGCGCGGCAGAACCGGGTCATTCAAGCCGCCCGGGACTTCGTCCAGGACCCACACAGCCTGCACCCGCTCAACCCGACATGGGATCAGGAATTTCTCGACACCCTCGAGCAGGGTCGAGTCAGTGACCTAGATGCCCTGGGCAATGACCAGTTGTCGGCCCTGGCCGGCAAGTCCACCCATGAAGTGAAGACCTGGGTCGCCGCCTTTGCCGCGCTGTCCGCGTTTGGCCCGTATCGCACCGAAGGTCGCTACTACCGCCCGATTCCCGAATGGATTGCAGGCTTTGCCGCCCTTGGCGCCCAGCCGCTGAACAACAACTACTGAATCCAAGGAACTGTCATGACTGCCACTGCGTTCACCGAAACCTCCACCAGTCGCTTTGCCCGTATCAAGGAAGGCGACCTGGATCTGCAACTGCATTACAACGACGTCGGCCAGGGTGCTGAAACCGTGGTCATGCTCCATGGCTCAGGCCCCGGAGCCAGCGGTTGGGCCAACTTCCACCGCAACATCGACCCCTTGGTGAACGCCGGCTACCGCGTGATCCTCATGGACTGCCCAGGCTGGAGCAAGAGCGATCCGATCGTCTGCGACGGCTCGCGCTCGGACCTCAACGCCTGTGCGCTCAAAGGCCTGCTCGACGTACTCGACCTGGACCGCGTGCACATCCTCGGCAACTCCATGGGCGGCCATAGTGCCGTGGCATTCGCCCTCGCCAACCCTGAGCGCATCGGCAAACTGGTGCTGATGGGCGGTGGTACCGGCGGCCCGAGCGCCTTCGTTCCACAGCCGACAGAAGGCATCAAGTTGATCGGCGCGCTGTACCGCGACCCGACTATCGAAAACCTGAAGAAGATGATGAACGTGTTCGTCTTCGACGCCAGCAGCATCTCCGACGATTTGTTCCAGACTCGTCTCGACAACCTCCTCGCCCGGCGCGATCACCTGGAGAATTTCGTCAAGAGCAGCACCCTCAATCCCAAGCAGTTCCCGGACTTCAGCCACCGCCTGCATGAAATCAAGGCGCAAACCCTGCTGGTCTGGGGTCGTGAAGATCGCTTCGTGCCCATGGACACCGGCCTGCGCCTGCTGGCCGGCCTGCCCGACGCGCAATTGCATGTGTTCAACCGCTGCGGCCACTGGGCCCAGTGGGAACACGCCGAGACGTTCAACCGCCTGGTCCTGGACTTCCTGACCCACTGATGAACGAGGTCGACATGAACCCAATTCAAGACACCCTGGAACAGCTCGCCGCCGACCTGCGCCAGGCTGAAACCCGCCACGAAGCCATTGCGCCACTGCGCGAGCAGATTGGTGAAGACAATGCCGAGGCGGCCTACACCATCCAGCGCCTCAATGTTGCCCACGGTGTGGCCAGCGGCCGGCGTGTGGTC
Source organism: Pseudomonas sp. EB271-G4-1 (assembly GCF_058791355.1). Taxonomy (NCBI): domain Bacteria; kingdom Pseudomonadati; phylum Pseudomonadota; class Gammaproteobacteria; order Pseudomonadales; family Pseudomonadaceae; genus Pseudomonas; species Pseudomonas sp. EB271-G4-1. The sequence goes on along the minus strand of NZ_JBYTEO010000083.1, from coordinate 17,187 downwards.
GGGCGCAAGATCGGCCTGACCAATCCCAAGGTCCAGGCGCAACTGGGCGTCGATCAGCCGGACTTCGGCACCCTGTTCGCCGACATGTGCTATGGCGATAACCAAACCGTACCTGTTGCCCGCGTACTGCAACCGAAGATTGAAGCCGAAATCGCCCTGATCCTGCAGCACGACCTACCCCGTGCCGACACCACGTTTGCCGACCTCATGGCCGCCGTCGGCGGCGTGGTGCCTGCACTGGAAATCGTCGGCAGCCGGGTCCAGGGCTGGAACATCCGCTTCGTCGATACCGTGGCCGACAATGCCTCCAGCGGCTGCTTCGTGCTCGGCGGCCCGGTCCGTCGCCTCGATGGTCTGGACTTGCGCGAGGCCAGCATGCGCATGACCCGCAACGGCGAAGAAGTCTCCAGCGGCAGCGGCGCCGAATGCCTCGGTCATCCCCTCAACGCCGCCGTGTGGCTGGCTCGCACCATGGCAAGCCTGGGCGATCCGCTACGGGCCGGCGACATCATTCTGACCGGCGCACTCGGGCCGATGGTCGCGGTCGCTGCCGGCGACCGTTTTGAAGCCGAGATCGAGGGTATCGGTCGTGTCTCGGTCGACTTTGCATAAGGGGCAACAACCATGAAAAAACTCAAAGTCGCCATCGTCGGCTCCGGCAACATCGGCACCGACCTGATGATCAAGATCCTGCGCAATGCCCAACACCTGGAAATGGCGGTGATGGTCGGCATCGACCCGGCCTCCGACGGCCTGGCCCGGGCCCAGCGCATGGGCGTGGCCGTCACCCACGAAGGCGTCGAAGGCCTGACCCGCATGGACGTGTTCAAGGACATCGACTTCGTCTTCGACGCCACGTCCGCTGGTGCCCATGTGAAGAACGACGCGTTCCTGCGTTCGATCAAACCCGGCATCCGCCTGATCGACCTAACGCCGGCGGCCATCGGCCCGTACTGCGTGCCGGTGGTCAACCTGGAGCAGAACCTCAGTCAGCTCAACGTCAACATGGTCACCTGCGGAGGCCAGGCGACGATCCCCATGGTCGCGGCGGTGTCGCGGGTGGCCAAGGTGCACTACGCAGAAATCGTCGCCTCGATCGCCAGCAAGTCCGCCGGCCCCGGCACCCGCGCCAACATCGACGAATTTACCGAAACCACCTCCAAGGCGATCGAAGTGATCGGTGGTGCGAGCAAGGGCAAGGCGATCATCGTGATGAACCCGGCCGAACCGCCGCTGATGATGCGCGACACGGTGTTCGTGTTGTCCGAGGCGGCGGACCCGGCGCTGGTCGAGGCCTCGATCGTCGAGATGGCCGCCGCCGTGCAGGCCTATGTGCCAGGTTATCGCCTGAAGCAAAAAGTGCAGTTCGACGTGATCCCGCAAGACGCGCCGCTGCACATCCCCGGCCTGGGCCAATTCTCCGGCCTGAAGACCTCGGTGTTCCTCGAAGTCGAAGGCGCCGCCCATTACCTGCCAGCCTACGCCGGCAACCTCGACATCATGACCTCCGCAGCCTTGGCCACCGCCGAGCGCATGGCGCAGTCGATGCTCAACGCCTGAGGAGCCTTTCATGAACGGCAAGAAACTCTACATCTCCGACGTGACCCTGCGCGATGGCAGCCACGCGGTGCGTCACCAGTATTCGCTGCAGAATGTGCAGGACATCGCCCGCGCACTGGACAAGGCCCGCGTCGACTCGATCGAAGTCGCTCACGGCGACGGCCTGCAAGGCTCGAGCTTCAACTATGGCTTTGCCGCGCACACCGACCTGGAGTGGATCGAAGCCGCCGCCGATGTCATCAGCCACGCCAAGATCACCACCTTGCTGTTGCCCGGGATCGGCACCGTGCATGACCTCAAGGCCGCCTACAACGCCGGGGCCCGGGTGGTGCGCATCGCCACCCATTGCACCGAGGCCGACGTGTCGAAACAGCACATCGAATACGCCCGCGAGCTGGGCATGGACACCGTCGGTTTCCTGATGATGAGCCACATGATCCCGGCCGAGCAGTTGGCCGTCCAGGCCAAGCTGATGGAAAGCTACGGCGCGACCTGCGTGTACATGGCCGACTCCGGCGGTGCGATGAACATGCAGGATGTGCGCGAGCGATTCCGCGCGTTCAAGGCGGTGCTCAAGCCGGAAACCGAGACTGGCATGCACGCCCATCACAACCTGTCGCTGGGCGTGGCCAACTCGATCACCGCGGTCGAGGAAGGTTGCGACCGCATCGACGCCAGCCTCGCGGGCATGGGTGCCGGTGCCGGCAACGCGCCGCTGGAAGTATTCATCGCCGCCGCCGAGCGCCTGGGCTGGAACCACGGCACCGACCTGTACACGCTGATGGACGCCGCCGACGACATCGTCCGCCCGCTGCAGGACCGTGCGGTGCGGGTCGACCGCGAGACCCTGGCGTTGGGTTACGCGGGCGTCTATTCGAGCTTCCTGCGCCACGCCGAAATCGCCGCTGCCAAATATGGCCTGAAGACCCTCGACATCCTCGTCGAGCTGGGCAAGCGGCGCATGGTCGGCGGCCAGGAAGACATGATCGTCGACGTCGCGCTGGACCTGCTCAAGCGCTGACGTCACACAACCCTGTAGGAGCGAGCAGGCTCGCTCCTACAAGGTCGACCCTCTGTTTGCCATAACAACAATAAAACGGGTACATCCCCATGACATCGCTGAACGTGACAACCCCGCTCTACCTGGCGCGGACCATCGGTCTGTGCTTCCTCGTCGCCTTGATGGAAGGCCTCGACCTGCAAGCCTCGGGAATCGCCGCCCAAGGCATGGCGGCAGCCTTCCAACTGGACAAACTGCACATGGGCTGGGTCTTCAGCGCCGGGATCTTCGGTCTGCTGCCCGGTGCCTTCTTCGGCGGCCTGCTGGCCGATCGCATCGGCCGCAAACGCGTGCTGATGGCCTCGGTGGCCCTGTTCGGGCTGTTCTCGTTGCTCACGGCCATGGCCTGGGACTTCAACAGTTTGCTGATCGCCCGATGCCTGACGGGCGTGGGCCTGGGTGCCGCCCTGCCCAACCTGATCGCCTTGAGCAGCGAAGTGGCGGGGCCACGCCTGCGCGGCACTGCCGTGAGCCTGATGTACTGTGGCGTACCGCTGGGTGCGGCAATGGCGGCCAGCATCGGTATCGCCGACCTGGCCGGCGGCTGGCAGGTGGTGTTCTACGTCGGTGGCGTGGTGCCCCTATTGATCGTGCCGCTGCTTGGACTTTACCTGCCGGAGTCGGCGCAGTTTCTTGGGCGAGCACAGGACACCGCTCCACGCGGAGTAGTCCGCGGCCTGTTCCGGGAAGGCGCGGCGCTGCCGACCGCGATGATCTGGGTCAGCTATTTCTTTACGCTCATGGTGGTCTACATCCTGATCAACTGGCTGCCCAGCCTGTTGATTGGCCAAGGCTTCAGTGGTGCCCAGGCGAGCTGGGTGATGCTGGCGCTGCAGTTCGGCGCGGCAGCCGGCACCCTGTCGCTCGGCTGGGTGATGGACCGGCTGCCGGCCTGGGCGCTGTCCGCGTTGATCTATGTCGGCCTGCTCGCCTCACTGACTGCACTGGGCATGGCCAGCCAATTGCAAAGCATGTTGCTGGCCGGTTTCGTCGCCGGCTTTTTCGCCACTGGCGGGCAATGCGTGCTGTATGCCCTGGCACCGCATTTCTATCGTCCATCGGTACGCGCCACTGGCGTCGGCAGCGCCGTTGCCATCGGCCGTTTGGGTGCCATGAGCGGCCCCTTGGTGGCCGGCAAAATGCTCGCACTGGGTACCGGCACCGCCGGCGTGATGATGGCTTCGGCGCCGGGGATCGTCATCGCGGCATTGGCGATGTTTTACCTGTCGGTACGACGCAACGGCGCTCAAGCCGACTGATACCGCTCAACGCAATTCCCCGCGTCGCGACGGCGCGGGCACTCCAACAACAATAAAAGTGAACCCTGCCATGCTCAGTAACTCTCGAAGGGCGCTCAGCGCTTGCGCCTGCGTTTTGTCCGTTGGCCAGGCTTGCGCCGCGGGTTTTGTCGACGACAGCCACGCCGATCTGGTTGTGCGCAACTATTACTTCGACCGCAATTACGTGAACGCCACGCCCCAGGCGGCCGCTCGCGAATGGGCACAAGGTTTCATCCTCAACCTGCGTTCGGGCTACACCCAAGGGCCAGTCGGGTTCGGCCTTGACGCCCAGGGACTTTTGGGCGTGCGCCTGGACTCTGCACCGGACCGCACCGGTACCGGCTTGCTGCCCTTCGACCCCACCACCCGTACACCTGCCAGCGAGTACTCGGAGCTGGGCCTGACCGCCAAGGCCAGGGCTTCCAATAGCGAGTTGCAACTGGGCACCATCAGCACCTTCCTGCCGATCGCCTTCGCCAGCCCTACCCGGCTGCTGCCGCAGACATTCCGTGGCGCCTATCTCAAGTCCCGGGAAATAGACGACCTGACCGTGCACGCCGGCTGGCTGGATCGCATCAACCTGCGCGATTCCACCGACTACCAGAAGATGTCGGTAGCCTCACCCAACGGGCGCTTCAATGGCGCTGCCGAATCAGACCGCTTCACCTTCCTTGGCGGCGACTACGCCTGGTCGCCGCAACTGACCCTCAAGTACTACCATGCCGAACTCGCTGGCCTGTACCGCAAGGATTTCTATGGTCTGGTCGATAATCGCCCGATGGGGCCCGGCAGCCTGAAAACCGACGTGCGCCTGTTCGTCACCGGTGAAGATGGCGCCGCCAAGGCCGGCCCGGTGGACAACCGCAACGCTGCCTTGATGCTGACGTACAGCCTGGGGGCGCATAAATTCGGCGCTGGCTACATGCAACTGACCGGCAAGACCGCCATGCCCTACCTGTTCGGCACCGAGCCGTTGGTCATCACCGAAGGCACCTTGAGCTCGGAGTTCCTCAACCCCAAGGAGCGCAGTTGGCAGGTGCGCTACGACTACAACTTCGTGGGCATGGGCCTGCCGGGCCTCAATGGTGTGTTGCGCTACGTGCGCGGCGACAACATCGAGTTGCCCAAGTTGGGCGGCTCGGACCTGACGGAAAGTGAAAAGGATATCGAACTGTCCTATGTGTTGCAGGGCACCCCGCTCAAGGGCCTGGCCGTGCGCGTGCGCAACGCCTGGTATCGCAACGACTTTGCCGCGCAGGCCAGCCACCGCGATGACAATGAACTGCGGGTGAACATCGACTACACGTGGAAGCTGTTTTAGGCGTTGGCTTGCTCCCACATTTAATCCCCGATGAACTCAAAAACCCGGCACGAAGCAGATCCTCTGTGGGAGCGGGCTTGCTCCGGGCGGCGCTCCGATGAAGAGGGCGGCACATTCAGCCTTGCTGTCGCCTGACACACCGCTTTCGCGAGCAAGCCCGCTCCCACAGGATTTATGTCATTCACAAATTAAGCGATCGGTACAAAAACCTGACGGAAAAGCATGACCGCTGATCCGGAGTTTCGGCGATATCCAATAAAAACATATTTATATGCTTTAATTGATATTGTCGATCCATCCCATTCAGAGGCTGCCGTCATGAATATCAAGACACTTGCATTGATCCTCCTGGTTTTCTGCGCGCCACCGGCCTGGAGCCAGACCGCGCCCGCTCCCGCGCCTGCTCCAACCGCCGATAGCGCCGCGCTGACAACGCGCCTGGCCTTGCGCGACCTTTGGGTGGAGCACATCTTCTGGATCAGGAACTACGCGCTCGCCAACCAGGCCGCCGACCGCCAGCAGGCAAAAGTGGCGGCGGACCAGGTGGTCGACAACGCGACTAAAATCGCCAACAGCATCGCGCCGCTCTATGGCCAACCGGCCGCCGACCAACTGCTCAAGTTGCTTGCCGGTCACTGGGGCGCGGTGAAACACTACAGCGATGCCACGGTGGCCAAGGACAGCAAAGGCAAACAGGCCGCCGTTGCCGAGTTGACCAGCAATGCCAAGGCGATAGCGGCGTTCCTGGCCAGGGCCAACCCGAATCTGCCGGAAGCGACGCTGGTCAATCTGCTGTCGGCCCATGGCGGCCATCACGTCGCCCAGATCGATGAATTCGCCGCACACGATTACGCCGGCGAAGCACGTACCTGGTCGATGATGCGCACGCATATATTGGCGCTGGCGGACGCACTGACCGCGGCGCTGGTCAAGCAATTCCCCGACAAGTTCTGACACGGCGCGAGGGTACACCATGCTGCAAGGACTGGGTCGAACCCAGCAGGACCTGCTCAACGCGCTGCTGCATCAAGCCGGCGGCATGAGCATCGATGAGTTGGCCGAGCACCTGGCCGTCACGCGTACGGCGATTCGCCAACACCTGGCGGCGCTGGAGCGGGATGGCCTGGTGTTGCGCGGCGAAACCCGGCCGACGGGGCGTCGTCCTGAGCAGCTGTATCAACTCACCGACCACGCCAGGGAACAGTTCCCGCGCCAGTATCAACTGCTCGCCAGCGCGCTGATCGATGAAGTGGCCGACATCATAGGCCCCGAGGCGCTGGCGACGCTGATGCGCAACCTGGGCCGCAAACTGGCCCTGGACCGCGAACAGCAGGTGGTCGATGAAACGAAGATCGTGCAGCACATGAATCAGGCGGGCTATGAAGCCGAGGTGTTTTTCCGCTCATCCGGCGATCAGGAAATCGTCGCCCACAACTGCGTGTTCCACCGTCTCGCCGCCGCGCACCCGGTCGTTTGTGAACTGGACCTGGCGTTGATCGGGGCGCTGGGCGGCGCTGAAGTCGAGCACACCGAATGCATGGTGCGCGGCGGTAATGTCTGTCGTTTCAAACTACGGCCGACGGAACCACCGACCCATCACTGACCTGCCCGGGCATCTGCATCTGCGCCCGCAGGAACCCCCTCAACTCGGCCGCCGCCGGCGACAGGCTATGGCCCTTGCGGCACAGGATGCCGATCTGGCGCTCCACCCGGGGCTCGGCCAATGGCAGAAACACCAGCTGTTCATTGCCCTTGGGAAACGCCAGGGACGGCAGCGTGGTGATGCCGATGCCTTCTTCGAGCATCGCGATCAGCGAAATCATGTTGGAGACGAACAGCAGGCTGTTGTCGAGCAAGCTTTCCGCCTCGGTTCCCGCCAGCAGGCGCGAGGTGCCATTGCGCACCAACGGGTACGCTTGCAGGCTGGACCAATGCAGCGCCGCGCCGTTGGCCACCAACGGATGATCATGCCGACAAACCACCCCTACCTGGTCGCTCAGGATCGGCACGAACTCGATGTTGTCATCCGCCACCCACACGCTGCTGATGGCAAAGTCCACCTGCCCCTGGACCAACAACTGCTGCACGCTGTCGGCGGTGCCGTCCTGGATGCTGATCTGCATTTTCGGGTGCTCGCTCACAAACCTCGCGAGCAGGTGCGGCAACAGGCGGCTGGCGACCGACGGCACCGTGGCAATGCTCACCTGGCCTATTTCGTGCCGCGCCAGCAGGCTCACTTCCCGGGCGATGCGATCGTGATGGGCGAGCAAATCCTGGAACAGCGGCAGACAGTGCGCGCCGAATGGCGTCAGCTCGGTTTTACCGCCCTTCTCGAACAGTGGCTGGCCGAGCTTCTGTTCGAGCTCGCGCACGGCCAACGACAACGCCGGTTGCGTGCGATACGCCTGCCGCGCCGCGCCGTGGAAGCTTTTGAGCTGGGCGACGAGCACGAAATAACGCAGTTGAGTGATCTTCAGCTCGGGTGGCACGGTTAGTTTTCCTTATCATTTCATATTTATTATTAATTTTTATTTGCAGAGTAATACTCTCAAGATGGGACCAACGCAATCGGAGGTTCCCATGGCACTGCAACCCTGCAAAAACTACATTGGCGGCAACTGGTGTGAAGGCCAGGGCCTTGTCGCCAACCACAGCCCTTCGGATGTCGAAGACCTGATCGGGCATTACCACCAGGCAAGCGCCGAACAGACCCAGGACGCCATCGCGGCTGCCCGTGACGCCCAGCCGCAATGGGCCGCCACCGGCCTGGAACAACGCCAGCAAATCCTGATGGCCATCGGCGACGAGCTGATGTCGCGCAAGCTAGAGCTCGGCGAACTGCTCTCGCGCGAAGAGGGCAAGCCGCTGGCCGAGGGCATCGGTGAGGTCCATCGCAGCGCGCAATTCTTCCACTACTACGCCGCCGAAGTGTTGCGCCAGATGGGCGAGACGGCAGCCTCGGTACGCCCCGGGATCGAGATCGACGTCCAGCGCGAACCGGTAGGCGTGGTCGGCATCATCACCCCGTGGAATTTCCCGATGGCCACCGCCGCGTGGAAGATCGCCCCGGCCCTGGCCTTCGGTAACGCCGTGGTGTTCAAGCCGGCCAACCTGGTGCCTGCCAGCGCCTGGGCCCTGACCGAGATCATCAGCCGCCAGCCCTTGCCCGCAGGCACTTTTAACCTGGTGATGGGCAGCGGCAGCGTGGTCGGTGAAAGCCTGATCCAGTCGGCCGATATCGATGCGCTGACGTTCACCGGTTCCCTGCAGACCGGTCGCCGCGTCGCGGTTGCGACCGCCGGCAACCTGGTGCGCTACCAACTGGAGATGGGCAGCAAGAACGCCCTGGTGGTGCTCGACGATGCCGACCTGGACATCGCCGTCGAATGCGCCTTGAACGGTGCCTTTTTCGGCACCGGGCAAAAGTGCACCGCCTCCTCGCGCCTGATCGTTTGCGATGGCATCCATGACCGGTTCGTCGAGGCGCTGGTCGCGCGCATGCGCCAGCTGAAAGTCGGCCATGCCCTTGAACAAGGAACACAGATTGGCCCCGTTGCCGAAGCTCGCCAACTGCAACAGAACCTTGATTACCTGCAGCTGGCCAAGGCAGACGGCGCGACCCTGGTCGAAGGCGGCGAATTGCTCGCCCTGGAACCAGCCGGGCACTACATGCGCCCCGCGCTGTTCACCCACACCACCAACCAGATGCGCATCAACCGTGAAGAAGTGTTCGGACCGATTGCCTGCGTGATCCGGGTGAGCGACTACGAGCAAGCCCTGGCCGTGTTGAACGACACCGAGTACGGCCTGACCGCCGGGATCATCACCCAATCGCTGCGTTATGCCAGTGACTTCAAGCGCCGCGCCCGCACCGGTTGCGTGATGGTCAACCTGCCCACCGCCGGCACCGATTACCACGTGCCGTTCGGTGGCCGCAAAAACTCGAGCTTCGGTCCGCGCGAGCAAGGGCAATACGCCCGCGAATTCTACACCGTGGTCAAGACCACCTACGTGCGACCTTGAACGGGAGATCACCATGCACGATTTATTGATGATCGATGGCCTGCAATATTCCAACTGGAGCGAAGACATCTTCCGCCAGATGCAGGAAGGTGGCCTGAGCGCAGTACACGCCACCATCGCCTACCACGAGAACGCCCGGGAGACCCTGTCGCGCATCGGCGAGTGGAACCGCCGTTTCGAAACCTGGCCGCAGCTGATTCGCCCGGTGCGGGAGGCCTCGGACATCCGCCTGGCCCACCAGGAAGGCCGCGTCGGGATTTTCTTCGGGTTCCAGAACTGCTCGCCCATCGAAGACGACATCAGCCTGGTCGAAGTCTTCCGCCAGCTCGGCGTGTTGATCATGCAGCTGACCTATAACAACCAGAGCCTGCTGGCCAGCGGCTGTTATGAGAACGAAGACAACGGCATCAGCCGCTTTGGTCGCCAGGTCATCGCCGAGATGAACCGCGTCGGCATGCTCATTGATATGTCCCACAGCGCCGAGCGCAGCACCCTTGAAGCCATTGAGCTGTCGAGCCGGCCGGTGATCGTCTCCCACGCCAACCCGTCGAGCTTCCACGCCGCCAAACGCAACAAGTCCGACGCCGTGCTGCGCGCGATTGCCGAGTCTGGCGGCCTGCTCGGCTTCAGCACTTACCCGTTCCACCTCAAGGGAGCCTCGGGCTGCAGCCTGGAATCGTTCTGCGACATGGTCGCCAGCACGGCCGAACTGATGGGCGTGGAGCATATCGGCATCGGCACCGACCTGTGCCAGCAGCAACCTTTGCAAGTGCTCGAATGGATGCGCAACGGGCGCTGGAGCAAAGACAAGGACTACGGCGAAGGCTCCAAGGACAACGCCCACTGGCCATCACCGCTGCAATGGTTCCGCGACAGCCGGGATTTCCCGGTCATCGCCCAGGGCCTGCGCGACCGTGGGTTCGCCGAGGACGAGGTACGCAACATCATGGGACTCAACTGGTTGCGCCTGCTGGAAAGCGCGACACCTGCAAAAAACTGACCCTTGATCCACTGACCCTGGTTTCACACCGTGAGGACAGCACAGCATGAAAAATAATAACAATAGCCTCCCGTTCATCCCCCAAAGCGGCGGTGCACAGCCCCAGGCGCGTATTTTGGAGGCATCATGAAAACATCCGACACCCTGCAGGGCGACGTCCAGCCACTGGACCTTGCGCCGCCGAAAACAAACATCGACTGGCCACTGTTCCTGATCAGTGGCGGCTTCCTCGGCGCCTTCCTGATCGCAGCCCTGGTCGACATCGACGGTGTGTCGCTACTGGTGAACACGTTGTTCGCCTGGTCAACGAAGTTCTTTGGCTTGTACTGGCAGATCCTGATGCTGGCGACCTTCGCCATGAGCCTGTTCATCTGCTTCAGCAAGTGCGGGCGCGTACGGCTCGGTGGCGTCGACCGACGTCCCGATACCAGTACTTTCAACTGGATCGCCGTGATCATGTGCGCCCTGCTCGCCGGTGGGGGTGCCTTCTGGGCGGCGGCGGAACCGATGATGCACTTCGCCAGTCCGCCACCGCTGTTCGCGGGCATGCAACCGCATACCGAAGCGGCAGGCCACACCGCGCTCGCGCAATCGTTCGTGCACTGGGGCTTCCTCGCTTGGGCGGTTTTGGGCAGCTTGCTGGCCATTGTGCTGATGCACTTGCACTACGACAAAGGCTTGCCACTGGCACCGCGAACCTTGCTCTATCCACTGTTCGGTGAACGTGCACTCAAGGGGCCGATTGGTACCCTGGCCGACGCCACGTCGATTATCGCCGTGGTCGCCGGCACCATCGGCCCGATCGGTTTCCTCGGCCTGCAGATCAGCAGCGCGTTGCACTCGGTGTGGGGCATTCCCAACGACCTGATGGTGCAGTCCATCACCATCGTGCTGGTCACGGTGATGTACACCATCTCCTGCCTGGTCGGGCTCGAGGGAATCCGCTTCGTCAGCGGGATCAACGTCTGGCTGATGATTGGCCTGGCGGTGTTCATGGTACTGCTGGGGCCCACTGCGTTCATCCTAGGCGGTTTCCCCACGGCGTTCGCCTTGCACATTGAACAGTTCATCCCGATGACCCTGTTCCGTGCCGACCCGAAATGGCTCGACTGGTGGACGGTGTTCTACTGGGGCTGGTTCATCGGTTACGCGCCGATGGTGGCGCTCTACGTGGCGAAGATCTCCCGGGGCCGGACCATCCGCGAAGTGATCATGACCCTGTCGATCATCGCCCCGCTGGTGACCATGTTCTGGTTCACCATTGTCGGTGGCGCCGGCATCGGCATGGAATTGCAGAACCCGGGCATCGTCACCGCCCACGGCGCGCAACCGGAAGACCTGCTGCTGGGCGTGACCCAGAACCTCCCCTTGGGCGGGCTGATCTCGGCGCTGTTCCTGTTCCTGAGCTTCATCTCGGTAGCCACCAATGGCGATGCCATGGCCTTCACCGTGGCGATGGCGATGTCCGCGAATGACAAGCCCAAGGCATGGCTGCGCGCCTTCTGGGCGATCGGCATGGGCCTGGCCGCCGTGGTGCTGATCACCATCGGCTCGGGTGGGGTCACGGCGCTGCAATCCTTTATCGTCATCACTGCCGTACCGGTTTCGCTGCTGATCCTGCCCTCGCTCTGGGATGCACTGCGCATCGCCCGGCAGATGGCTCGTGAACAGGCAGTCTGATAATGAACAGTCCAGGAATCGCAATGATGTCGCACACCGACACAGACACCTCTTCGGCCTTGCGCCCCGCCGCCCGGGTCATGGACCTGGAACGGCTGGGCAGTCACTTCCAGAGCCGCCTGAGTTTCGTGCGCAGCAGCATGCGCAAGATGATGAACGAGCAATGGCGTATCGAGCGCACTCGCTTCGATCTTGACGCCGAGGGCTTCGGCACGGCGATCTATCGGATCGACACCGCCAGTGCCCACTATCACTGCGTGATTTTCTCGATGTACCTGCCGCCGGAAAAACGCAGTGACCGGGTCATTGCCGATCAGTGGGACGTCAGCTTCGTGCTGTTGGCCGGCGATGTCGACGAGCCGCAACTGGCCGACTTGCGGCGCAACGTGCCGTTGCAGGAAGCCGGGCGTTTCGATGCGCGGGTGCTGGTGCTGTCACGGGCCAACCGCAGCCTGCGCAACTTCGAGCGCTTCCTCGGGGCGCTGGCGGAAGGTTGCCAGCCAGACCCACGGCAATTGGCCGAGGTCGGCTACCTGTATCGCACCACCGCCGTGTACGGCAACGGCAAGTTCGGCATCGCCGACTTCAGTTGCCTGCAAGACAATGCCGACTTCACCCAACCGTTCAGCGCGCAGATGTTCACCGTGTACCTGCTGCGGCATTTCAGCATCGAGCAGATCGAGCACATGGCCCGGGCGCGCAATCCGCAACGGGCGGTCGGGCTGGACATCGAGCTGCAACGCTACCTGGGGGTTGGCAACTCCACGGGGCTGGGCATGGCGCCCTTCCTGATCAATCACCCACAACTGGTCAATCAGTGGGTGTGTGCCCGTGAAACCGCACTGGCGAAGGTGGTGGCTCAACCGGCCGACGTGCCCCGCGCGCAGCGTTTCCAGGCACTGCTGCAGCGGGCTCGGCAACACCTGCAACAAACCAGTACCGAGGATCAACGGCAAAGCGCGATCGATCGGCAGACCCTGGCCGATCTCGACCGCTTGAGCGAGTGGTTCGCCTGTCAGCCCGTCAGCGCCGAACTGTGGTCACGGCTGCAAGACTGGGTTGAGCTGAACACCGGCTTTGGCTGCCAGGAACTGCTGGTCAGCCTGCTGCTGGAGCTGTACCCCGAACAGGTCGATCCGCTGGCCGAGCAGATGTCGGTCAACGAGGGCTTTCGCCTGAACGCCGAGATGCCGCTGGACGCGCTGTGCAACCTGATCGAGACCCACTACCGCTGGGCGCTCGACTACGACCTTGAAGGGGCCGAGGCCAACCACTTCTTCTGGTATCGCTCGGCGGAAAAGGAAGAGCCACGCCTGGGCGAACGGGCCATGGAGCCTGGCGCGGAAAAGGAAATGCAGTTGGGCATCGCCCACAACCTCCAGCGTTGCCACCGTGCCTTGCTGGCCTACCGCGAACGCCATCCGCAGCAATTGACCGCGCATTTCCTGCTCGCCCAGCCGTCGTTCAAAGGCACCGTATGCCGGCTGCAGGGCATGGCCCGTTGCGCCTTCGGGGAAATCCGCGCCAACCTGATGGAACGCAACATGCTGCCGATCCACTTGCTGCGTTGCAAACTGGCGTTCTTCGGCGCTGGCAAGTTCGACCCCAAGTCCAGCCGCTGGGTGCGCATCACCTTGTTCCAGGGTGCGCCACTGGTCAGTGAGATTGGCCAGCCTTTCGCCGATGACTGGAATTTCGCCGTGATGCCGACACTGCCCACCGCTGCCGGAGAACACTGATATGCGCGTCTCGCTCAATGAAATCCAGGTGATCTGCCGCAAGGCCTTCGAGGGTATCGGCTTCGCCCCCGGTGACTGCGAAGACGCCGCCGAGATGATCGCGCGCCTGCAACTGCAAGGCCTCGATGGCATCGGCGCGTTGAAAAAGGCCTTGGCCTTTCTCCACGACGAAGTCGATCGCCCGATCGAAACCTGCTACGAAGATGCCGCGCAGTTGACCCTCGATGCCCACGGCCAAAGTGTCTTGCGCTGCGCCGCCCAGGCGGTGGAGCTGGGTGTCGGCAAGGCGTTGCGCGGCGGCAGTGCGTTGATCCGCATTCGCCATTGCCATAACCGCATCCTGCTGCTCGGCTACCTGGCGCGCTGTGCCCCGGAGGCGCTGAATTTTTGCGTGTACTGGCGTGATGCACGCCAGGAAATGGTTGCCACGTTCAGCGCCGGGCAAACCCGCCCGACCCTGCGGGTGTATGACCTGCCCCAACTGGCGCAGAGCGACGAACAAAGCATCAATGTGCTGATCTCCAGGCACTTCGCGCTGCTGCCGCGACTCAGTGCCGAGGATGCCCTGCCTGCCACCTACCCGCAGCCCGCAGAGGGGCTGGTCGTCGACGATGACGTCTGGACCCAACTGAAAAAACTGGGCGAACGGGTGCTGGTGGAAAGCACCGAGGAGTCGCGTCGGCGCGGTGCTGGCGAAAGCAGCGATGCCCGATAAAACCTTGCAATGTTCCAGGAATCAATCAATGAAACACGCGATCAAGACTGACCTTTTCGCCTCGCGCGCGCCACTGGAATGGGCGGTGGTCGGCAACGGCACGCTGTACACCGCACAGATCCCCATCGACCGCGAAGGCCAGGTCGTCAGCGGCGGCATCGAAGCGCAAACCCGGCAGAGCCTGGACAATCTGCGCCATACCCTGCAAGCCGCCGGCAGCGACCTGGACGCGGTTACCCAGGTGCTGATCTACGTCACCGACCGTAGCTACCTGGCGACGGTGAACGCGATCTATGGCGAGTATTTCCAGGCGCCCTACCCCAACCGGGCAGCCATTGTCGTGGCCGGGTTGGCTCGGGAGGAGATGTTGGTGGAACTGGTGGTGTACGCCTGTCTCTGACGGCCCACCAATTGCTGCCGCAACGGCCACTTAGGGTTTGATGAAAACCCTGTGGGAGCGAGCCTGCTCGCGATGGTCGTCAACGAAAACGCTGGCTGCCTGACACCCCGCGGTGCTTGCTCCTCCATCGCGAGCAGGCTCGCTCCCACAGAGTCGCCCCATACCCTTCGTCGGGTGCACGATCCGGCAAGCAAAACGCCTCCCCGCCGCCTTGAACCTTGTCCCAAGACGCCAGTCTTAGACGGGCATTTTTTCCTCCTACCCATCGTTGTCATCTCATCAGAGCTGTCCGCACCATGCGCCCAACCGCCCTCGCCTTGCGCTTCACTTCGCTGTGCCTGTTGACCTCGCTGCCCCTGATTTCCACCCCCGCCCACGCCGGTGCGGAGCGACAATTGGTGGACGCCATCAACGATTACCGAGCCCATCCGGAAGATTGCGCAAGGCGTCCCGCCCAACGCTTGTCGCCGCTGGCCCTGAAGTCGAGCCTGGCCTTGCCGGTCGGCTACGGCGGTGGCTTGCGCGACCGCTTGAAAGCTTCCGGGTACCAGGCCGTGGCGGTGCGCTCCATTCGCGTGGTGGGTGCCCAAGATGCCGAGGAGGCCTTTGAGATGCTGCAGAGTGATCATTGCGCCGCCTTGCTGGATAACCAGTATGCCGACATAGGCGTCAGTCGCAGTCGCGGTGAATGGCAAGTGGTGCTGGCGCGGCCTGTGCTGGACAGTCGGATGAGCGATCCGCGCAGCGTCGGCAAAACCTTGCTCGCCCAGGTCAATGCCGCCCGGGCCAAACCGCGCCTGTGCGGTCGCCAGCGCTTTGCCGCCGCGCGGCCCTTGGCCTGGAATGCCAGCCTCGGCGCGGCGGCGCAAGGGCACAGCAAAGCCATGGCCTACGGCAATTACTTCGCCCACCGCGACCCCGATGGCGACATGCCCGCCGACCGCGCGCGCGCCGCAGGTTTCCGTGGCCGACAGATTGGTGAAAACATCGCCGCCGGCCAAGGTTCACCGAACAAGGCCATGGCCGGCTGGCTGGCCAGCCCCGGGCATTGTGCCAACCTGATGAACCCGATATTCACGCAAGTGGGTGCCGCCTATGCGACGGACGCACGCAGTGATCAAGGCGTTTACTGGACGATGCTGTTCGGCGCGCAATGACCGCTGCACCGGGCATCATCGCGATGCCCGGTACTTCGGCAAGCGGTTACTTCACCAGCCGGGTTTCCCGAGACGGCCGGTAACCGAAATAGGCGCTGTAGCACTTGCTGAAGTGGCTCGGTGATACGAAACCGCAGGCCACCGAGACTTCAACGATGGTCAACGTGGTGTGCTGCAGCAATCGACGTGCCTCGGTGATACGCAGATCCATGTAGTAGCGCTGGGGTGTCGTGCCCAGTTGCTCCTTGAACAGACGCTCGATCTGCCGGCGAGATCGACCGGCATAAAGACAGAGCGCCTCCATCTCCAGCGGCTCTTCCAGATTGGCGTCCATCAGATTGACCACCTCCCTCAGCGGGCCACTGACGGACACATTCAAGGTGGGTTTGATGCGCCGGTAACGGGACGCTTCAAACGCCAGGATATCTTCGATACCGTCAGTCAACGCCTTGTCATGCAAACCCCTGATCCACTCCAGCGCCATGTAGAAAGTCCCCGTTGGACTGGACGCCGTCAGGCGGTCGCGATCCACCACGTAGGCTTCGCTGGTGACCTGGCTGAGCCTGGCGATTTCCGCCAGCGCCGGACGATGCTCCGGGTGTATGGCGCAGCGATAGCCGTCGAGCAATCCGGCTTGCCCGAGAAACCAGGCGCCGTTCCAGATGCCAGCCAGCGCAACCCCCTGTTCGGCGGCGTCGCGCAATAAGCCGGTCAAACTGTCGTCGGCCTTGAGGGCCGTGCGGTAGCCGCCACAGACAACCAACAGGTCCAGCGCTTGTATTTCGATCGGGTCCAGGCGCGCATCGGGTCGAATCACCAACCCCAGGTCGCTGACGACTTCCCCTTCGGACAACCCGAAGGTTTTCGTCGAAAACAGCTCGGGTCGCAGCAGGTTGGCGGTGACGATGGTGTCGAGCGCCTGGGTGAACGCCGGCAAGGAAAAATGTTCCAGCAACAGGAAGCCGGCCCGGGCCCGCACGGACTGGCCTTCATGGTCTTTGAGGTAGCGAAGGTTTTTACCCTTCATGGCACCGCTGAACTGACGTCGCTCTACCAACGTTCGCCTCGCCTTTCGTGTTGATCAAGATGAGATTGACCGAATTGCGTCGCTCGCGGCGGCGCAATGCGAGCTCTGTTTACGCCAGTTGCACCCCATGAGCAAGTACAGTGGGTTGTGATCGTTCCCACGCTCTGCGTCACTAGTGTCCGGTAAACATGTTTCATAGCTGAAGGCTGCCTTGGGCAGCCTTCA
>NZ_JBYTEO010000082.1:0-26156 GCF_058791355.1 Pseudomonas sp. EB271-G4-1 | reverse complement strand
GCCTTTTGCTTCCTTTTTGCTGGGCCGGCACTCCGGCGTTTGAAAAAGGGAGTCGCTGTAAAAGCGAAACCATAAGCCGCCGTTACCGCAGCAATGGATATACACCCCGTCCAATTCTTATCTACAACCCCACGCTTAAGTGAGCTGTATTACAGTAATCAGCGCACTTTGTGATAAACATCACGCTTGAGAACGAGAAGCTTTCATCGCGATTATTACTCGCCGGTCGTCGCTCATCCGGGAAAAAATTTGCGCTCATCCAGATGCCGATTAGTATTGCGTTAGGCTCTGTAAATAATTGAAAAGGCTGAGCCGGATATCCTTGGGGCCACGACTCCATGGAATCGGTCTTGAGGGCAGTAGAACGGCACGTGTTTTACTGGCGCAGGTGATAAATACGCTATTTGACTTGTCCTTACTTGGCTAAATGGATGGGTGTCTTCTTATGTCTGCGACCTTTTCAAACCAGGCACTTACCCAACGTCTAGCGGACTTTCCCACGCTGGTGGAAGCACTCGATTATGCCGCTTCAGGCCAGGGCGGCATGAACTTCTATGACAGACATTGCCGCTTGAATGCAGCGCTCGAATACTCAACGCTCAGAAGTAATGCTGTCTCGATTGCCCAGCGCCTACTTGGGCTCAAGTTGAACAAAGGCGATCGGGTTGCGCTCATCGCCGATACGCACCCAAGCTTTATCGAGTCGTTTTTCGCCTGCCAGTACGCTGGCTTGATCGCCGTTCCTCTGCTGGTTCCTGCCAGCCTGGGAAGCCATCGTTCCTATGTGGACAAGTTGAAAGGGTTGTTCGCCAATTGCACGCCGGCGGCCGTTTTGGGGGTGGAGGAATGGCTGCCCTATATCCGCGAAGCACTGGGGGACACCCGGCAGGTGTTCGTCGGGACGCTTGAGGCATTGGGCGAATTGCCCGCGTTGCAGACGTTACCCACGGTCGTGCCGGAGGACATCGCCTACCTGCAATACACGTCCGGCAGTACCCGCTTCCCGCGTGGCGTGATCATTACCCAGCGTGCGGTGATGGCCAACATCAGAGGCATCGTCGTGGACGGTGTTGGCGTTCGCGCAGGGGATCGGTGCGCCTCATGGTTGCCCTTTTATCATGACATGGGGCTGGTGGGTTTTGTCCTGGCGCCCATGGCGGCGCAATTGACTGTCGACTACTTGCACACCCGGGATTTCGCCACTCGGCCCGGGCAATGGCTCAAGCTTATCAGCCAGAATCGAGTCACTGTCTCGGTGGCGCCGCCCTTTGGCTATGACCTTTGTACCCGGCGAGTCCGGGACCTGGAAAAAACGCCGCTGGATCTCTCCTGCTGGCGCGTGGCGGGGATCGGGGCAGAACCGATTCGGGCATCGGTGTTAAGCCGTTTCGCCGAGTGTTTTCTCGACACCGGATTCGATCCGGCTGCCTTCACGCCTTGCTACGGTCTGGCGGAAAGCACGCTGGCCGTCAGCTTCGCCCGTCGCGGGGTGGGGGTGCAAGTGGACCATGTCGCGCGCTCGGTATTGGAGCATCAGTTCAGGGCGCAGGCGAGCGCCGCCGATGATCCGGCAAGCTGCGCCTTCACCAACTGTGGCGCCCCTTTGCCCGGCCATCGCGTGGAAATCCGCAACGCTGCGGGGCGGCAGGTTGCGGAGCGTGAGGTAGGGCAGATATTCGTCCAGGGACCCAGCGTAATGTCAGGTTATTTCAATGACCCACAGAGCACCCGGGCAGTCCTGGAAGATGGCTGGCTGAACACCGGTGACCTGGGCTACCTGTCCCAGGGTGAACTGCATATCACCGGTCGGAGCAAGGATTTGCTGATTGTGCGCGGTCGCAACATCTGGCCCCAGGATATTGAATTCCTGGTGGAATCCGAACCTGAACTGAGGCCCGGCGATGCGATTGTATTCGTCGTTCCCGTCGATGATGAGACCCAGGTCGTGGTCCAGATTCAATGCCGCATCCGTGAGCCAGAAGGTCGTGAACGCCTGGTCCGTACCCTGGTGGCGAAGATCACCAGTGAGTTCGGTCTCACTGCTGACGTGCACCTTGTGCCTCCTCACTCGTTGCCGCGAACCTCCTCGGGCAAGCCTTCCCGTGCCGAAGCCCTTGAACGATTTTTGGCCCAGGCGAACACCGACCTTCCTTATCCAGCGCTGGAGGTGACGTGAGTGCTCGCGTTGTTTCGCTCACTGGCGCGACTGGCTTCATAGGCAGTGTCCTACGCGAACGGCTCATCACCCGTGGCGTGGAGGTCCGTGCCCTGGCTCGCTCCAGGAGCGCAATGACAGCGGATGGAACAAAGTGGATCAGCGGAACACTGGAAGATGAACAGGCCCTGGCCGAGCTCACCAGGGGGGCAGATACAGTCATTCATTGCGCAGGGAAGGTCAGGGGCAGGAATGCCCGAGACTTCGACGAGGTCAATGTGCAGGGCAGCAAGCGCTTGATGGAGGCGGCGCGGATGAGTGGGAGTTGCGAGCGTTTTCTGCTGATCTCGTCCCTTGCCGCTCGCTATCCGACATTGTCCTGGTACGCCGCTTCCAAATTCGAAGGGGAATGCCAGGTCAGGGAGGCGGCCGGGACGATACCCGTGTGCATTTTCAGGCCAACCGCCGTATATGGACCAGGCGACCGCGAGTTGCGCCCGGTGTTCGAGTGGCTCCTGCGGGGCTGGCTGGTCACGCCCGGTAAAGGCGATTCACTGCTTAGCTTTCTGCATGTCGACGATCTGGTCAGTGCCGTCATGCAGTGGTTGGATGCGCCTGTCATGCAATCGCAGACCTTTGAATTATGTGATGGCCAGGCGCAAGGGTACGACTGGGCAAGCCTGGCCAGCATCGCCACCGATATCCGCAATGCGCCGGTACGGCAAGCGGTAGTGCCTGCCAAGGTGTTGAAGGGGATCGCACGAGCGAACCTGGTGCTGTCGCGCTTCACCCGCCAGGCGCCCATGCTGACCCCCGGTAAAGTCAATGAGCTGATGCACCCTGACTGGACTTGCAGCAATGCCCGCATCAGCGCGGCATTGGGTTGGGAGCCTCGGATTCTTTTGCGCCAGGCCTTGCACGATCACTTGTTCTGAACGGGTGACGGGCTACTGAACTCAAGGAGCGCCACGTTGATCTCAAAAGAAGCGATACTCGAAAAGGTGATAGTGCTCATCAAGAAACTTGCACCTGATGGAGCGCTAATAACACCGGATACCGACCTGATCCAGGACCTGGGGATTGAGTCAATAAGGGTGATGGACATGTTGATGGAACTGGAGGACGAGTACGACATCTCGATCGAGCTCAATGTTCTGGTGAAGGTGCGCACCCCCGAGCAGTTGGCCCAGGCCATTCTTACCCTGATGGAGCCTAAATATGGGACTGTTTGACAAGTTCGGCAAGCTGGCAGCCGAACGCGCCAGTCTCTGCGACTCACAGATCCATCCCTTTGGAATTCGCATCGATGAGATGTATTCCCCAACCGAGGGCCTGATCCAGGGTAAGCGGGTGATTCTTGCCGGCACCAATAACTATCTTGGGCTCACCTTCGACCCCGCCAGCATCAAGGCGGCGCAGCGCTCGCTGGAGCTTGAAGGAACCGGCACCACCGGCTCTCGCATGGCCAACGGCAGTTACGCCGGGCACAGCGCGCTGGAAGAAGAACTGGTCGATTTCCTGGGGCGGCGTTCTGTCATTGTGTTCTCGACAGGCTATGTCGCCAACCTGGCTGTCATCGGGACGTTGGCGGGATCGCGCGAGGTAGTGCTGCTTGACGCCGACTGCCACGCGAGCATCTACGACGCTTGCAAGCTGGGAGGTGCGGAGGTGATCCGGTTTCGCCATAACGATGCCGCTGACCTGGAGCGGCGTATGGTTCGGCTCGGTGAGCGCGCCCGAGAAGCGATCATCCTGGTGGAGGGGATCTATAGCATGTTGGGTGACCAGGCGCCACTGCGGGAAATAGTCGACGTCAAGCGCCGCCTCGGAGGGTACCTGCTGGTTGACGAGGCTCATTCCTTCGGCGTCCTGGGGGCTAATGGCCGGGGCTTGGCCGAGGAGTTGGGCGTAGACTCGGAGGTAGACATCCTGTTGGGAACGTTCAGCAAGAGTTTGGGCGCCGTGGGCGGATTTGCCGCCTGCCACGACGCGCAAATGGACCTGCTGCGCTACGCCAGCAGGCCTTATATTTTTACCGCTTCGCCATCTCCTTCTGCGATTGCCTCGGTAAGGTCGGCGCTGATGGCCATAAAAAGACGCCCGGAACTGCGCAGTCAGCTATGGTCGAACGCACGGCGTCTTTATCAGGGCTTGGCCGATTCCGGTTACCAACTGGGACCACAAGTCAGCCCGGTGATTGCCGTCATGTTGAAATCGCCTCACGAAGGCCTTGCGGTCTGGCGGGCGCTGATGGAGAAGGGCGTGTATGTCAATCTGGTCCTTCCGCCGGCGACACCCGGCGCGGTCACCCTGGTGCGATGCAGCGTCAGTGCGGCGCATACAGCTGGACAAATAGACCATATCATCGAGGCCTTCGCTTCTTTGCGTGGTCCGATGGGGCCCGTCGCAGGAAACGCTTGATCAGTGTCCCAGGATGTTGGTGAGCTGATCTATACCTACGTCATAGCGAACCACAGTCATGCGGATTATTTTTGCCTTTGGCCGCTCCTATCCGGCCCGCACCGTGCTGATGCTCCTGAGCCTGCTGCTGGCAGGGGTGGTTGAAAGCGTCAGTTTGAGCACGATGCTGCCCTTGATATCGGCCATGCTTGAAGACCAGCCCCATTCGAAGCTGGCGGTCTACGTCTTCGGGGCGATGAACTCGATTGGCCTGCAGCCGACGATCGCGAACATGCTGGTGGTCATTGTCGTGGGCATGACGCTGAGCAACCTGCTGATACTGTTGGGCAACCGTCAAGTGGGCTATACCGTGGCACACGTGGCAACCGACCTGCGTGTGAGCCTCATCAAGGCATTGCTGGGTAGCCGCTGGGAATATTACCTGCGCCAACCCTCCGGAGCACTGGCCAATGCCGTGGCAACCGAAGCCTTCCGGGCTTCAACAGCCTATGAGCATGCGGCCAATATGCTGGCGCTGGGTATCCAGGCGGCGGCCTATGCACTGATCGCGCTTTTTGTCTCGTGGCAGGCCGCGCTCCTGTCACTGGTGATCGGCTTCGTCCTGCTGGCTGCCGTGCGAGGTCTGGTCAAGACATCGCGACGTGTCGGGAAAAGCCAAACCCGCCTGATGCGTGAGTTGCTGGTGCACCTGACGGACACCCTTGGCTCGGTGAAACCGCTCAAGGCCATGGCACGCGATGACATCGCCGATTCCTTGCTGCGTCGTCACGCCGGCGAGCTCAATACCGCATTGGAGCGCGAAGTGATGAGCCGCGAAACGCTGCGGGCCTTGCAGGAGCCCATGCTGGCGATCCTTGCCGCCGCGGGCCTCTACGCGGGGCTGGTCATCGGCGGCATGCCGCTGTCTTCGGTGATGGTGTTGATCTTCGTGGTAGTGCGCATGCTGGGGTTGCTGCACAAGGCACAGCAGCGCTATCACCGGATGGCCGCGCAAGAGAGCGCCTATTGGGCCATTAACGAGTCGATCGACAACGCTATTGCCGATGCCGAGCCTGTCGGAGGGACTTGCACGCCTTCCTTGCAGCGGCATATCGCTTTTGAAAATATCAGTTTTGGCTACGGCGGGCGGCAGGTTCTTGACAACGTGTCGATGAATTTCCCGGTCGGTTCATTCACCACCATGATCGGTCCTTCCGGCTCCGGCAAGACCACCGTGCTCGACCTGATCTGTGCGCTGCTCGCGCCACAGTCCGGACGCATCAGGGTCGACGACTGTGACTTGCATGCCCTGGACAGGAAGGCCTGGCGCCGAATGATCGGCTACGTCACCCAGGAAACCCTACTGCTGCACGATAGCATCCTGGCGAACGTCACCTTGGGAGACAGGGCCTTGAACGCCGCCGACGCAGAGCGCGCGCTGCGTCAGGCCGGTGCATGGCAGTTTGTGCAGGAATGCCCTGGCGGACTGCAATCGATCGTCGGCGAGCGCGGGGCCAAACTCTCAGGAGGGCAAAGGCAGCGTATCGTCATCGCGCGTGCCCTGGCCCATCGCCCCAGGCTGCTGATCCTGGACGAAGCCACCAGCGCCCTCGATCCCGAGTCGGAGGCCGAAATATGCCAGGTGCTGAAGAATCTCACGCCTGGCATCACGGTCATCGCAGTGTCGCACAGGCCTGCCGTGATCCGCATTGCGGATCAGATTCTCGAGGTCCGAGACGGCAAGGTACTGGCCACGCACCATGCCGTCGGTCCTGATGGCACTCGGGCTGACGAGGCGAAAGCCTGAGAAAAGCGCAGGGGTAGGGGGCGTCCGGTCTGTAGGAGCGAGCATGCTCGCGAAAAACCTGAGAGCACCGCGGCGTGTCAGGCTCCTCGCGACATCGTTGACCTCCATCGTCGGAACGCCGCCCGGAGCATGCTCGCTCCTACAGAGATATCCGTTCATTCGCGGGAGCTAGCGTTTACAGGCTGCCGACCAGATGGCCGCCGTCCACTGCCAGGACCGCGCCTGTCATGAAGGCGCCGGCCTCGCTCGCGAGCAGGAGAAACGGGCCTTCCAGTTCCTGCAGGCTTCCCAGTCGTCGCATCGGTACGGTGTCGCGTATATACGCCTGGCCCTTTTCGCTGTCGAAATACTCATCGTTCATTTCGGTCTTGAAGTAACCCGGCGCAATGGCATTCACGCGGATCTGGTAGCGCGCCAGTTCCAGCGCCAGGGATTTGCTCAGTTGCACCACGCCAGCCTTCGCCGCGCAGTAGTGGCTGTAGCCAGTGCCTACGCGCAGCCCGAGCATCGAGGCGATGTTGACGATGCTGCCAGGTCGCTGCGCCTTTGCGAGGCGTTGCGCCGCACACTGGGCAACGCGCCAGACGCCGTCGAGGTTGGTCGACAGTATCGCCCGCCAATCGGCTTCGCTGATCTCCAGCACGCGCTGGCCGTTGCCGATGCCGGCATTGTTGAGCACTACATCCACCACACCGAACGCAGCTTGGGCGGCGTCAAACGCTGCTTCGACGCTGTCGCGATCGGTAACGTCCAAGGCCACGGCCATAGCCTCACCGCCAGTCTGGCGAATTTCGTCTGCCAGTTGCTGCAAGCGCTCCACGCGCCGGGCGCCCAGTACTACGCGCGCACCCGCATCGCTGGCCACGCGCGCCAGATGCGCGCCAATGCCGCTGGAGGCACCGGTGACCAGTACCGTCTTGCCAATCAGGGAAAAACCGGGGTTTTCATTCATCGCATTGTTCCTGTCGGGGAGTGGATCGGCCGCCCATGGCGGCCGATCGGGACTCAGATTCGTTCGATGCGGGTCTTGCCGGCAGCCACCAGGTGTTCCAGCAACGGGGCAGGGTGGAACCACATCTCGCCGTATTCGCCGAGGGCCTTGCGGTAATGGCGGATACCGTCCAGCACCTTGTCCAGGCCGATCTGCTCGGCATAATGCATCGGCCCGCCGAGCCACGCCGGGAAGCCGTAACCGTTGATCCACACCAGGTCGATATCGCCACTGCGCTCGGCAATGCCTTCGTCGAGCAGCTGGATGCCCTCGTTGATCAGCATGAACAGGCAGCGGTCATGAATCTCCTGCGTGGCGATCGGCCGGCGGCGGATGTCCAGTTCGCCGGCGATGCGTTCGGCCAGGGTGATGACCTCGAAGTCCTCCTTGCGCTCGCGACCCTCATAGATATACGCACCGCGCCGGGTCTTCTGGCCGAAGCGGCCGAGGGCGTTCAGTTCGTCAGCCAGGCGGCAATAGCTCGGATCATGGGCAATCGCTTCACGACGCGACTCGCGCACCAGGAAGCTGACGTCGATCCCGGCCAGGTCGTGCATCGCCATCACCCCCATGGCCAGGCCGAGGTCAGTCAGCACCTGGTCGATTTGCGCTGGCGTAGCGCCCTCCAATACCAGGCGATGGGCTTCGCGGGAGTAGGGTTCGAGCATGCGATTGCCGATGAAGCCGAAGCACACGCCGGACACTACCGGGATTTTTCCAATCGTCTTGCCCAGTTTCAGTGTGGTCGCCAGCACCTCGGGCGCGGTGAGTTTGCCGCGAACCACTTCGAGCAGGCGCATCACATTGGCCGGACTGAAAAAGTGCAGGCCGATGACGTCTTGCGGGCGGCGCGTAACCGCGGCGATCTGGTCGACATCGAGGGTGGAGGTGTTGCTGGCCAGAATCGCGCCTGGCTTGCACACCTCATCCAGGGTGCGGAACACTTGTTGCTTGATCGGCAGGCTTTCGAACACCGCCTCGATCACCAGGTCGCACTCGGCAATGTCGGCATAGTCAAGGGTGCCGGTGAGCAAGGCCATGCGCTGGTCGAGCTGTTCCTGGGTCAGCTTGCCGCGTTGCCGGCTGATCTCATAGCTGCTGCGGATTTGGCCCAGCCCACGCTCCAGCGCCTCGGGTTTGAGCTCCAGCAGCGTGACGGGGATGCCCACGTTGGCGAAGTTCATGGCGATGCCACCGCCCATGGTCCCGGCGCCGATCACCGCGACCCGGGCGACCGGACGCAAGGCAGTGTTAGCGGTGACACCGGCCACTTTGCCGGCCTCGCGCTCGGCGAAAAACACATGGCGCAAGGCCTGGGATTGCGTCGAGGCTTCGGCTTCCTTGAACAGGGCGACTTCGCGCTGCAGGCCGGCCTGCAACGGCAGCACGCAGGCCGACTCGACGGCCGCCAGCAACAGTCGGGGCGCCAGGCGGTTTTTCCAGCGCGGTTCGTGGCTGGCCCGATAGTCTGTGAAATACCCTTCGGGCAGGGCGGCGGCCGGGTTGGCGTGACGTTCTGCGGGGCGTGCCGGTGCGCTTTCGCGGATCAACTCCTGGGCGAAGTGACGTGCGCCATCGAGCAGGCATTCGCCGTCCCCGGGCAAGCGGTCGATCAAGCCGAGCTCAAGGGCCCTGCCTGCGCTGACAGGCTGGCCGGAGATCATCATTTCCAGTGCCGGTTCGGCACCGATCAGTCGCGGCAAACGTTGGGTCCCGCCCGCACCGGGCAATAGGCCCAGGTTGATTTCCGGCAGGCCGAGGCGGCTGTCGGCAGCGCTGATGCGGTAACCGCAGGCCAGCGCCAGCTCCAGCCCGCCACCGAGGGCGAAGCGATCGATGCTGGCAATCAGTGGTTTGTCGATTTGGGTCAGACGCAACAGCAAGTCGGGCAGCGAAGGGGCGGCGAAAGACCCGGGAAGGCCGAATTCGCTGATATCGGCACCGGCGCAGAACAAGCCGTTTGCACCGTGCACGATGATCGCCGAGACGGCAGGATCGCTGGCGGCGCGCTCACAGGCGTCGAGAATGGCCGCACGCAGGGGTTGCCCCAGTGCGTTGACCGGCTTTGATGCCAGGCCGATCAGGGCGAGGTTGTCTTCGACGTGGTAGGTGACCAGGTTGCTCATGTTGATTTCCCGAAATTTATTGTTATCACGGCCCCCTGTAGGAGCGAGCATGCTCCGGGCGGCGTTCCGACGATGAACTTCCAAACACCGCGTGAATCCTGAAAGCACGCGTTATCGTTGACGACCATCGTCGGAACGCCGCCCGGAGCATGCTCGCTCCTACAGGGGAGGGGCATTAGAACCAGCGGTCCTGCATGTAGTAGGCGACATGGTTGGCTTCAGTGAGCAGCCGCCCCTGGGACTCCAGCGACGCCAGTTCCCAGGTCATGTAGTAATGCGCAGCCTGCAACTTGCCTTGATAGAAATCGGCGTCGCTGTCGCCAGCGCCCGAACCCAGGGCGCGGCTGGCCAGCAGGGCCTGGCGCAACCAGATCCAGCCGACCACCACGCGTCCAAACAGGTCCAGATAGGGCGTGGCATTGGCCATGCCGAGGTTGGCATCGGCCGTCACCTGCGCTTGCAGGCTGGTGGTGACTTGCTCGAGTACGCGCAAGGCATCGGCCAGCAGTGCCGCGAGCGGCGCACAGTGTGGGTCGCTGTTGGCGGTGAGCAGGGTGGCAAGCACTTCGGCAGTGAACAGTCGATAGCCGTCACCTCCGCGCGGCCCCAGTTTTCGACCTAGCAGGTCGATGGCCTGGATGCCTTCGGTGCCTTCATGAATCGGGTTCAGGCGATTGTCGCGGTAGTACTGTTCCAGCGGGTATTCGCGGGTATAACCGGCGCCGCCAAGCACCTGGACGCCAATCTCGGACGCGAGCAGGCCGTAGCGCGAGGGGTAGGTCTTGACCACCGGCGTCAGCAGGTCGAGCAATTCGCCGGCATTGTTGCGCGCCAGCGCAGTGGTCGCGGTGTGGGCATCTTCCACCAGGCTGCTGGCATACAAGCACAGCGCCAGGCTGCCCTCGGCGTAGACCTTCTGTTGCAGCAGCATCCGACGCACATCGGCGTGCTCGATGATGCGCACCTGGGGTGCCGCCGGGTTCTTGTTCCCGGGCAAGCGGCCCTGTGGCCGCTGGCGGGCGTAGTCCAGGGCGTGAATGTAGCTCTGGTAGGCGAGGCTGGCGGCCCCGAGGCCGACACCGATGCGGGCCTCGTTCATCATCTGGAACATGTAGCTCAGGCCCTGATGTTCCTCACCGACCAGGTAGCCCACGGCGCCGTCGTGCTCGCCGAAGCTGAGCACCGTGGACGTGGTGTTGCGATAGCCCATCTTGTGCAGCAGGCCGGCCAGCGCCACGTCGTTGCGCGCACCGACGCTGCCATCGGCATTGACCAGGAACTTGGGCACCAGGAACAGCGAAATGCCCTTGGTCCCGGCCGGCGCGCCTTCGATGCGGGCCAACACCATGTGCACGATGTTATCGGTCAGTTCGTGGTCGCCACCGGAGATGAACATCTTCTGGCCGAAGATCTGGTAAGTGCCGTT
This sequence comes from Pseudomonas sp. EB271-G4-1, assembly GCF_058791355.1. Taxonomy (NCBI): domain Bacteria; kingdom Pseudomonadati; phylum Pseudomonadota; class Gammaproteobacteria; order Pseudomonadales; family Pseudomonadaceae; genus Pseudomonas; species Pseudomonas sp. EB271-G4-1. The sequence goes on along the minus strand of NZ_JBYTEO010000082.1, from coordinate 15,251 downwards.
TTCAGCCGGGCGTGCCAGGGTGCGCAGGTCGCCCAGCGCCGAGCCCTGGCCGGGTTCGGTGAGGGCCATCGTGCCGCTGAAGCGACCGTCGAGCATCGGCGCCAGGAAGCGTTCAAGCAACGGTGGACTGGCAAAGGCCCTGAGCAGATTGGTCGCGCCGATGCTCAGGAAGGAATAGGCGACCGTGGAAATATTCGCCGCGTTGAAGTAGGCCATGCAAGCTCGCAGGATCACTTCCGGCAATTGCAGGCCGCCATCGGCAAAGTCGTGGTGGGCGGCCAGGAACCCGGCCTGGGCAAAGGCGTCCCAGGCGACTTTGGTTTCGGCGATCATGTGAACCCGCTCGCCATCGAAGGTCGGTTCGTTGGCATCGCCCTTGTGATTGTGCGGGGCGAACAGCTCAGCGGCGATCTGGCGGGCGGTGGTGAGAGAAGCGTCGAACACGCCGCGGTCGTGCTCGGCGTAGCGCGGGCGTTGCAGCAACGCTTCGGTATCGAGCAGCTCGTAAAGCTGGAAGCGCAGTTCGCGTTCGTTGAGCAGCAGGTCAGTCATGGCATCTCTCGTCAAACAGTGTCGAGTGTGGGCCATGGAAGCAATTCTCGGCCCGTTACAGGCGTCCACAATAGTGTGATGTGCCGGGCTTTTATCCCCCTCCTTTGGGGGAGGCCCGGACGTCGTCAGGTGATGGAAACAGTGTCCTCGCCCGCAACAGGCGCGAAGAGAGAGCCTCGAAGGTTCCAGGCACGGGGCTTGCGTCGAAGCACCCACCGCCGATGCTATGATCTGAGCGTCTAGGCCTGGCCAAGAGATCGTCCATGGATCGCCTGTCTACCTTGTTTTCGCAGTTCGGCGTACGCGCAAACCTGTTTTACAACGGCAGGTTATGCGGCCTCGCGTCCTACGATGGTGCGCAAGGGCGTGGTTATATTCATCTGCTGCAGGCGGGCAGCGTCACGTTGCTGGGCGCCGATCGCAAGGACGTGCTGCTGACCCGGCCCAGCCTGATTTTCATGCCACGCCCCAGCCGGCATCAGTTGTTTGCCAATGAGTCCGAGGGCGCTCAACTGTTGTGTGCCTCAATGGAGTTCGAGGGCGGAATCGATAATCCGTTGGCGGCTTCGTTACCCGATTACCTGGTGTTGTCCCTGGATGAACTGCCCATGCTGGCCGATACGCTGAAGTGGATGTTCGGCGAAGCAGCGAGCGCGCATTGTGGCAGGGAGGCAGCTCTGGAGCGTTTATTTGAACTGCTGATCATCCTGTTGTTTCGGCATCTGCTTGATCACCAACAATTGCGCACCGGAATGATGGCCGGCCTGGCCGATCCGCGGTTGGCGCGCTCCCTGGTGCAAATTCACAACGCACCCGAGCGTGCCTGGTCAATTGCGCAACTTGCGAGCGAGTCGAATATGTCGCGCGCGGCCTACGCGGTGCATTTTCGCGACGTCATCGGGCAGACACCTGCCGAATATCTGTTGAGTTGGCGGATCAGCCTGGCGCAGAAGCGTCTGCGTGAAGGGCGGTCGATTACGCTGATCGCCGCCGAGGTCGGCTATGAAAGCCCTTCGGCACTGGCACGTGCGTTTCGACGCAAGACGGGCTGCAGCCCGCGGGACTGGGTGAAAGACCTGGCGGGAGACGATGATGGGGCAATGGCCTGAAAGCATCGAACTGCTTCAGGCCATCGCGCAGGGTCGATCATCGGTTCAACGGCTTTGCAGCTCAGTCAGCGAGTGGCCGGCGATAAATATCGAGGCGGCAAGCAAGCCGATGTCCTTGAGCAGAAACTGCCCCGGCGCCACCGAGATGCCTGGAAAACCGAGGCCGGGTTCAATCACGCCGGGGGTCGAGAACATGAAGCTCAAGGTGGTGAAGAACAGTCCGGCAGACAGGGCTGCGCCGATCAATGAAAGCTTGGGTGACAGCAAGCGACCTGCAATCAGGACCCCGATCGAGACCTCCAGGATGCCGAGCAGGCTGGAGAAGGTATCGACACTGAAAATGTCGTAGACCCAACCCAGCAGAGGGCTGTTGCTCACCAACGGAACCAGCCCGACGGCTTCGTAGTGGGTGAACTTCATCCCGCCAAACCAGAAGTAAATGACGGCGAGTGCAAAGTAGGCACCATAGGTGCCAAGCGCCATGGTTTTGATCCCGAGCGTGGAAGAGCTTTGTACGTTGGTGCTGCTGTTGTCGATGCTTAAGGTTTTCATGATCAAGGCTTCCAGGAGAGTGGTGAGGAACGCTAATCAACAACCCGGCGCGGTGTGCGTTGGGAGTGCGGACAGTGTTGCCTTGGATGCCATGCTCGTGGCGCCAGAACGTATTGCATTCAGTGCAGATCGTCTTGACTTGGCGACGAGAAAAACCACAAGACCAGAGCAGCAGCACTGATCGAGGCGCCCAGCAGGCTGACGGCCATCCAGCCCCAAAGCGCATAAACCTGGGTCGCTGCGGCGGCTCCCAGCGCGCTGCCGACCGAGTAGAAGCACATGTAGGCGCCGACCATGCGACTGTGCGCGTCGGGTCGTGCGGCGAAGATGATGCTCTGGTTGCTGACGTGTACTGCCTGCACCGCAAAGTCGAGCAGGACGACGCCGCAGACCAGGGCGACCAGGGACGTCTGGGCGAATGCAATGGGCAACCAGGACAGCGTCAGGAGCCCTAGCGAAATGCCGGTCACTCGTTGCCCCAGGCCTTGATCGGCCCAGCGACCGGCTCTTCTGGCCGCCAGGGCACCGGCGACGCCGGCCAGGCCAAACAGGCCGATAGCCGTGTGTGACAGCGACAGCGGCGGGGCGCTCAAGGGCAGCACCATGGACGTCCACAACACGGAAAAAGCGGCAAAGATCAGCATCGCCAACAGGCCTCTGGCGCGTAACGTGGGCTCGGTAATGAATAGGGTGAACAGCGAACGGATGAGCGTGAGGTAGCTGTCTTGATGCCTTGGCACTGCCGTTACGGGCACGCTTTTCCACAGCACCGCCGCGAGCGTAAGCATCAGCCCTGAAGACACAAAGTACACGGCGCGCCAGCCCGCGATGTCCGCAATCACGCCAGAGGTAAACCGCGCCAGAAGAATGCCCAGGACAATCCCGCTGGTTACCGTCCCGACGGCTTGCCCGCGTTGCGAGGGCGTTGCCAGCGCGGCGGCGTATGCCACAAGTACCTGTACGACCACGGCCAGCAGGCCCATCACGATCATGGCACTCAACAGGGCCAGCCATTGCTGGGCAGCACCGACCGCCGCCAGCGCCAACGCCGACAGCAGCACTTGCGCCAGAATCAGCCGCTTGTGATTGACCAGATCCCCCAGCGGGACGATGAACAGCAGCCCCAGCGCGTAACCCACCTGGGTGGCCGTCACCACAATCCCGATCATAGATGAGTCCACGCCCAGACTCTGGGCCATGGAATCGAGTAACGGTTGCGCGAAGTAAACGTTGCCGACTGCAAGTGCGCAGGTGATGGAAAACAATAACGTCAGCGATGGTGAAAGCCCTGGAGAGTGTTCGAACCCGGTGCATTCGCCGATTTGCCCAGGCCGCCTGACCAGGCATTGGGCCGCTGAATCGGTATCTGCTGTCATGTGCGCCTCCGTGGCGTTAAACTGGTTGCAAATTAAAACCTGAATCTATTGTTGGCATGACAGGTTTCAAATTGCAACCACATTCCCGGGAGTAAAAAATGCTCGACGACGCTACGCCACAAGGCAACGAATGCCCGGTCGCAAGAACACTGGAAGCCATTGGCGATCGCTGGTCGCTCATGATCATCCGCGATGCCTTTGACGACATTCGCCGGTTCAGCGAATTTCAGAAGAGCCTGGGCGTGGCCAAGAATATTCTGGCTTCGCGACTGAAGACTCTGGTCGAGATCGGGATATTCGACATCCGACCGGCGTCGGATGGCAGCGCCTACAAGGAGTACGTGCTGACAGAGAAAGGACGGGAGATCTTTCCGTTGGTGGTCTGCATGAGGCAGTGGGGCGAACGATTCCTGTTCGAGCCGCAGGAGACCCGTTCTGTGCTGTTGGACAATGCGTCCGGCAAGCCGTTGATGCCGATTGAGGTGCGCTCAGCGAGCGGGCAGACGCTGGGGCCCGCTGATTGCCACAGGGTTAGACTGGTTGATGGCGAGTCGTGAATCGGCTGTTGTCATTCCAGAAGTGGTGAGGGCCAAGCAAACTTTCCATCATCGCCCAGGCTGCCATTGTGAGTACCCTGGCAGACCCTCCCCATTCAGCCACGCCACGTCCTGCTCCGTCCAGATGTGATATTCGGGCCTGGAACCAGGATCCTCGTCCAGCGTCGCCACGCGCACGATCATCGCGCTTGAGCCGTTACGCTCTGCCGCAAGGTGCGATCCGCAGTGCGAGCAGAAGTGTCGGATCTTCCCGGGAGTTGACTCGAAAGGCCTCAACGCGTCCAGGCCTCGTGTCCACCTGAAATGCTCTTTCAACACGCCAGCCGTGGAGACATAAGCAGCGGCATGGGTCTTGCGGCAGGTGCTGCAGTGACAATGGCTGATCGGCATATCAATGCTGTCGATCTCATAGCCTACAGCCCCACAAGCGCAGCTTCCTTTCATTTTGTCCTCCGGTTTGGGCACTGTGTGAAGATCACGGCTTTTTGCAGTCTGACGGCGTTTGCCAAGCGACAAGCTCGACGTAGCTCGACTCCCCACCTCCAGTCGCACCCGACAACCAACCCCATACGAAGGACAGGGTGGTCCGCCCCTCGTGATCAACGCCTACCGTGCCACGAGACCAGCCGGACAGAATCTCACCCTCCGTGGTCAGGCAATGAAAAAGCAGCTCGATGGTCTCGGGGCCTGTCACGCGGCCGACCTGATGGCCCATGCGGATCTTGCCGCCCTGGTAGGTACTTGAAATGGCATCTCCCTCGACCTGGTAGTGAAACACCGTGCCTGCACCGGACAGCCCGTGGGTATTGCCTGCTACCGTGAATCGGCGATTGTTCAAACGTTCGGTGACTTGAGAAAAGGGGCTTTCCATGAATGTTGCTTCCTTGTAGTGGAGAGGGTCCATCTTAGCGTTGGAGTACTGATTACTTTCCGGGGAGCGATGCGATCATTTGATCAAATGCCGTTACCGAATATCTCCCATCAAGGTTGCCGACGGTGGGCATTTTTGAAGGAAACCCGAATCGCACTCTGCCGGGAAGCACTTCATCCATGGCTGAGTACCAAGTCAGCAGCGCTTGTTGGAGGCGCACGTGTAGCTCGAATTTGCTGCGTCGGCGGGTGGTGTCTGCTTTGGCACGCGCGCGCGCGAGCTGGGGATCGATGCGGCCAACAATATAACAGTCAGCAAAGCCAATACGTCCTTGTGCGATCGTTTCTCTTGTAGCGTCCAACTCTACCCGCCACTCGGGTTCGCTCGCCTCGCCGATTTGCCAAAGGCTCCAGATGTAGTGGAGCTTGAGAGGATCACTGTCACATAAGGCCCACGAAGAGGTGTTTTCCATGGCCAACGTTTGTTGCCAGCGATCCACGTTTCGCTCTGCCCAAAAGGTGGCTGCTCCGACTGGATTCTTTATCCGGTCCGGCTCGTTATCAAAACGGCCGTTTTCGGGAATGACATGCTGCTTTCCATGCTCGGCGCACCAAGTGGTTTTCCCACTGGCGCTGATACCTTCAACAACCAGGATCATTGTTATGACTGCTCCATTAATTGCGTCATTGCGGCACGCGTCAAAACCTTCCCGTCAGCGGATACTCCACAGCCAGGCGTATCTGGTCGGTGTCCAGTTCTGCCTGTGCGGTATTGCCCCGATGCACATTGTATTGCAACGACAGGGTGGTGCCTTTCGCCGTGCCACCTTGCACCACATGGCGCACCTGCAGGTCACGCTCCCAATGTTTGCCGCCTTCGCCATAACCCAGGTAGGCGTAGCCGCCTTGCGGGTCGACATGGCTTCCATCGATCCGGCTGCCGCGCACATAGGCGGCGCTCATGGACAGGCCCGGTAACCCCCAGGGGCTGGCATCGAGATCGTAGCGGGCTTGCCAGGACTGTTCATGGGGAGCGTTGAAGTCCGACAGCTGGACGGCGTTGCTGATGAAGATAGCGCCACGGGTGACGTAGTCAAACGGTGTGTTGGCGTCCACCTTCTGATAGCCGAGGCTGAAGCCATGGGGGCCTTGGGTGTAAGTGGACATCAGGCTCCAGGTCGTGCTGTCGATCCTGCCGGACAGCGACTTGCCCTCATCCGTGGTGCGGTACAGGTTCAGGTTGATCGACAACGCGCGGGTTTCATCCAGCGGCTGGATGAAGGAGCTACCCAGGTAATGCTGGTTCCAGGTGTCCTCATAGCGCGATGTATAGGCGCTGACGGTCAGCTTCTTTGCCGGTGTGAAGACCACGCCCGCGAGATCGAAGGCATTGCCTTTCACGGCGTTGGAGTAGTTGACCACAAAGCCCTGGTCATGGCTGCTGGCGTTCCGATCGGTACTTTCGCTGAAATGACCAGCTACCAGCGTCAGCGCCTCGAACTCGTTGCTTGTGAGAAACACCCCGGTGGCGGTCTCCGGGAGCAGACGGCTATCGGACGAACTGAATACCGGCGTTTTCACGCGCTGTTCGCCATAGCTCAGCACGGTCGATGACCGGCGCAGTTTGAGTGCCGCACCGCCGCGGCTGAACGCATCCTTGGGATGTCCCTGGTTGTCGAGACCGAGCAATCGCGCTTTCCCTGCGCGGCCACCGCCGCTGTCGAGTTGTGCCCCGAGGTAGGCATGGGCATCCATGCCCACCCCGATCAAGCCCTGGGTGAAGCCCGATTGCACCGTCGCCATCAGCCCGTAGGCCCATTCTTCGGCGTAGCCATTACGCTCATCACGCGGTTTGTAGGCATTACGCGCAGCGCCATTGCGGGCGCCATTGAGGTACTCGCGATGGTCGTAAACCGTGCGATTGAGCACGCTCCAGGCGCTGTCCTGGATAAATCCCTTGGCTTGCGATTGAACTGAATCGGCGAGTGCGAGAGGGCTTGCCAGGGCGAAGAGAATGGCTGATCGGGTATGCATTCCGGGGTGTCCACAAACAAATCAGGATGAGCGCAAGCGCAGGATGTGCGTGCCGTCGAAGGGGTCAATGAGGTAGTGCGCGTGCACCCCGAAAGTCTCCAGCAGGCGTCGCGGGGTCAACACCTCGAGCGGCTTGCCAAGGGCCACCAAGCGCCCTTTTTCCAGCACCGCCAGACGATCGCAGGTGAGTGCCTGGTTGAGGTCGTGCAGGGCAATCACGGTGGTCACGGGCAATGCGTGAACAACGTGCAGAATCGCCATCTGGTGCTGGATATCCAGGTGGTTGGTCGGTTCGTCCAGCAACAGGATCTGCGGGCGCTGGGCCAGGGCGCGAGCGATATGCACGCGCTGACGCTCGCCGCCAGAGAGGCTACGCCACGTGCGCCTGCAAAGATGCGTCGCATCGACGTCGCGCAAGGCTTGATGGACGATGTCTTCGTCCGCCTTCGACCATGGACTCAAGGCCGACAACCACGGCGTTCGGCCCAGGGCCACGGCATCGAACACACTGATCGCATCCAGGGTGTCGGCCTGCTGCTCAACCACCGCCAGGGTTTGGGCGATGGTTCGCCGGGACAGGGCCTTGAGGTCTTGGCCGTTGAGATGGACCGCTCCCCGGCTGGGCCCACGCACGCCGGCCAGCAGTTTGAGCAGGGTGGATTTTCCAGAGCCGTTGGGCCCGACAAGGCCCAGGGTTTCGCCACGACGAATGTCCAGGTGAATCTGGTGCAGAAGTTCAACTTCGCGGATATGCAATCCGAGGCTGGAACAACTCAGCACGGTTTCGTCGGTAACCGGCGCAAGCGCATTCATCGGGCATTCCTCCGACCGACCAGGATCAGCGCAAACACCGGCGCGCCGACCAATGCCGTAATCACGCCGACCGGAATTACCTGGCCCTTGATCAAGGTTCGCGACAGCACATCGGCGGCCACCAGAAACACCGCACCGCCCAGCGCACTCGCCGGCAACAGGCGGGTATGCCGAGTGCCCAGCAACAGCCTTGCGGCGTGGGGAATGACCAGTCCAACGAAACCGATAGAGCCGACAATCGACACCATCACCGCCGTCACCAGGGCGGCGCAACTGATCAACAGAAATTGCACGGGACGAACCGCAATGCCGAGTGAGGCCGCGGAGTCGGCGCCAAAGGTGAAGGCATCCAGTGCCCGCCGGTGCCACAGGCAAACCGCCAGGCCGGCCACCGCAACCGGTACAGCCAGCCACACGGAGGGCCAGCGCACGCCACTGAGATTGCCCAGTAGCCAGAACATGATGCCGCGAGCCTGTTCGGAACTGGCCGACTTGGTGATCAGGAACGCGGTGAGCGCATTGAACAGTTGTGAACCGGCAATGCCCGCCAGGATGATCTGGCCGGTACTGCCGGGCGAACCGCTGGCACGGCCCAGCAATACCACGACGGTGAAGGCGGCGACGGCGCCGGCAAACGCCCCGGCCGACATCGAAATTGCTCCGGCACCCAGGCCCAGCAACGCCACCAGCACCGCACCCGTCGAGGCCCCCGCGGAAATGCCAAGCAGGTAGGGATCGGCCAACGGGTTGCGCAGCAACGATTGCAGGATCACCCCGCAGGTCGCCAGGCCCGCCCCGCAAGCCGCCGCCACCAACGCGCGAGTCAGGCGGTAGTTCCAGACGATGCCCTCATCGATAGGATCGAGGACATACCCGGCCATCCACATTTTATTGGCCAACACCTGGAACACCACGCCGGGTTCGATGCGGGTTTCACCGATGGCCACGCCGGCGATCACGGCCACGAGCAGCATCACCAGTGCAAGCAGAGTGCGAATCAGCGTTGCGGTCATTTTGGCAGGTCGTAGCGGTTGATGGCCGTTGCCAGCGATTCGAGACCGTCGAACATTCTCAAGCTGGCCTGCATGGCCATGGCGTCGAGGATAATGATGCGGTTGTTTTTCACCGCGTCCATGTTGCGGGTCACGGGATCGCTGCGCAGGAATTGCAGTTTCCGTTGATAGTCGTCAGCCGGGAAACGCCGGCGATCCATGCGGGCGATGACCAGGAATGTCGGGTTGGCCTTGGCGATGGTTTCCCAGCCAACGGTTGGCCACTCTTCGTCGGACTGCACCACATTGCGCACGCCCAAGGTGCCCAGCATGAAGTCGGGGATGCCCTTGTGCCCGGCGACATAGGGATCGATGTCCAGGCTGGCACTGGAAAACCAGACCAGCGCGCTGGTGTGCGTGAGGTCTTTGCCTTGCACCGCGGCAATGGACTTGGCCAGGCTGGCCTGCAGTTGCGCGTTCAGTTGCTGCCCGCGCGCCTGGACATCAAAAATCTCGGCCAGCTGGGTAATGCTCTTGTAGAGACTGTCAATGCGAAACGGCTGCAGGCGGGTGCCGTCGGCCCCCACCAGGTTGTCCTTGGATTCGCAGTCCGAGGGCATGAGATAGGTTGGAATCTGCAGTTCGTGAAACTGCTCGCGGGTAGCGACTGCGCCTTGCGGGCCGACCATCCACTCAAGTTCGACAGCGACCAGTTCCGGGCGCTTGCCGATGACCGACTCGAAACTCGGCTCGTTATCGGCCAGGCGTTCGATCCTGTCGTTTTGCCCCTTGTATTTGCCCAGCACATCATTGAACCACAGCGAAGTGCCGACCAGTTTGTCACCGAGTCCCAGGGCGAAGAGCATTTCGGTGCCGGCCTGGCCGATAGTCACCGCCCGGACAGGGGCGTGCGTGAACGTCAGTGTGCTGCCGCAGTTCTCGATCGTCAGCGGGTAATGAGTAGGGGAGGCACAGGCGAGGGCAGAAAGTCCCAGGCCGGTGACGAGGGCGAAAAAGCGCGGCAACAGCATGATGCAATCTCCATTTGAACCGTACACGCAGCCAGGGTGCAAGGTCTGGAAAACACATCATCGAGCGCTGCCGAAAACAGCAGTGCAAGGCCCATCACCTGAGTGACGCGCGCGCAGATGTCCTTCCCGGACACCCCGCCGGTTAGTGATTTGTTGCTTGGCCGGCAGGTCTCCTGACTGATGCGTCATGGCGTGCTCCAGCCTTCCCGGGAATCGATCCCAGTGGCAGTTCAGGAGCAGGCTCGGCACCTACAGTTGCGGGGGCAGTTCCGTTTGATGCGTTGGCAGCATCACGGATTCCCTATTAATCCCGTTTGGGAACCGGCGGCGGCATGGTAGTCGATCATGCCGCCCGAGGCGAACCCATCGCCTGATCAGAAGTATTTGAGCCAGGCGATATCGCGACGACGCGCCTTCAATGCGGCGAACCAGCGCACCGGTGGATACAGCGTTGCCGCCAGGAGCACGGCGATCAGCCATACGGTACCTATGCCGTGGAAGCCGAAGTAGTCGCCCTGGTTCAGGCCGAAAAATGCCGCGCTGAGCAGATAAAGCATTTTCAGCACATACAGATGGAGCAGGTAGAAAAACATCGGTGCCGCGCCAAATACCGCCAGGATGCTGATCCATTGGCGCTGCCGGGCCCGCTCGAAGCCAAGCAGCAGTAAAAGCCCCACGCCCAGTGTCAGGCACAGGAACAGCAGGGAAGGGGGGTACTTGGTGATGTTGAAGAAACTCATGAGGGTTTCTGTCGTGCTTTCATGAACCACCCACTGCGCTTCGCCATAACCGTTGACCAGGCGCAGGGCGATGAAACCGATCAATGCACAGGCACCTGTCAGCAACAGATAACGCTGACGCATTGCGAACGAGGTAGAGCGCGCGAACCACGGACCGATGCAGTAACCCAGGGCGATGACGCCGATCCACGGCAGCACGGGGTAGGAGGTGCGCAGGCGCAAGTGGTCGGAGAATTCGATCCAGCCGCGATCATGCAAAATCGCCCAAGGCAGGTGCAGCGCCGATCCGGGCGGGAAGTGCAGGGGATCGAGCAGGTTGTGCAAACCGACTATGGCCAGGCCCAGGACACACAATATTGGCCGAGGTAGCCAGGCCAATACAGAGAGAGCAATCATGCTGACACCAATCGCCCAGATCACCTGCAGGTAGATCACAGCAGGCGGGAACTGAAAGGTCCAGGCGAAATTCACCAGGGTGAACTCCAGCACAACCAGGAACAGGCCACGCTTGAACAGGAACATCGACGGCGTGCCCTGGTGCTTCTCACCGTACAGGAATGCCGACAGTCCAGTGAGCAGAACGAACACCGGCGCACACAAATGTGCGAGGGTGCGGCTGAAAAACAACGTTGGCTCCGTGCTGTCGACGAGCATCGGGTCGGTGACCTGGCGGTGCAGGAAGAACGTCTCGCGCACATGGTCCAGCAGCATGAAAATAATCACCAGGCCCCTGAGGGCATCGATGGACGTCAGGCGTTGGCCCAGGCGGGTGATGGGCGGGATTTGAACAAGGTTTGTCATCGAAAGTCGCAGGCAGGGGGTGGGTCACGCTGTCGGTTAGCAATCGACAGTTTCTATGTTGTTATAACGTAACATACACCCTATTGCTGTGTCATCAGCAGCCGCTCTACCGTAAAACCTTTGTTTCTCAGTCGTTTCAATAGGGCTGCGTAAGCTTGAGGGGCTACGTGAGTTGTTCGAGACAAAATCCACAAATATTTGCGAGTCGGCTCACTGACGGCGGCCAGTTGATATTGGTTGTCAATATCTACAATCCAGTAGTCCCCCCACACTGCCGGAAGGAACGACAGCCATTCTGGCGCGAAACGCACTTTAAGCTTTGGAGAGTGGGTATCACCCACTTGATGACCAGTGGCGATAAAAAGATAGGGTTGGCCATTGCGCAATCGACAGCGGTAGAGCGCTTGCACGGTACCGTCGGCTTGCAGGTGAAAATCGGTGCGGGTGAAGCCCGCGCACTTTTTCTGAAACTGATTGGGGGTTCGGGCGATCTCGTACCAGATGCCCATGAACCGAGGAAGATCAATACTGACGACAGGTTGCAATGAGCGATTGGGGCTGTCTGCCTGATTACCAGAAACGGTAGAACTCAAACCGGCCCAAATCAGGCCAGTAAAAAAGTAGTCAAGTATTCTGCGCATAGCACTATCGCTCAAAACTGGCGACTCATACCCCTTTTGCCGTTGGAAAGTCTGGTGAACAACCTGGTTCTTAGGTTCAACGATAGACCTAAAGCCAGTTCAATCCATTGTATCGCTCCAATTTGGTACTGATGAACGGCGGCCGTGCTTGTTGAGCCAGGCGAGTTTGCTGCATAGATGTGAATGACCCCGGGTTTTATAAGTGCTCTCTAGGCTCGCGGTGCAATGTGTTTGAAACTCAATCGGTGACAGCTGAATGTCCAATAATTGCAAGTTAGACGGCTTTCAAATGCACGCTGGTGAACGGCCGACGCGACGATAGGAATTCTCGGTAACGCAGTCATTCGTGCGGGGGACATGGCCTGGCGTTCGTGGTTACCAGCCGCTCACCTGTGCGGCTCGATTCATCTAACTGCCCCGGCGCCAGTGAAAGCAATCGTGCGGTATTGATAAGCGCCATATGGCTTAAGGCCTGCGGGAAGTTTCCTAGCATGTGTCCGCTGCGAGGGTCGAACTCCTCGGCGAGCAGGCCAACGTCGTTGCGCAAAGCTAGCAGGCGCTCGAACAGCGCCTCGGCCTCAACTTGACGACCGGTCACGGCGAGGCAGTCGGCTAACCAAAAACTGCAAGGCAGAAAGGCACCTTCGCCTGGCGGTAGGCCGTCGACGGCCGTCGCAGTCTCAACGCGGTAGCGCAGCACCAGGCCGTCGACCACAAGTTCGCGTTCGATCGCAGCGATCGTGGATCGTACTCGAGAATCGTCCGGCGGCAGAAAGCCTACCAGTGGGATGAGTAGCAGGCTGGCATCAAGCGCCGTACTGCCGTAATGCTGAGTGAAGCACTTACGTTTCACATCGAAGCCAGCTTCGCAGACCTGCGCATGAATTTGTTCGCGGGTTCGACGCCAGGCCGCAACGGGGCCCTCTAAGCCATAGCGTTCGACCGCTTTTATACCTCGATCGAAGGCAACCCAAGCCATTACCTTCGAGTGCGTGAAATGCCGTCGAGGCCCACGGACTTCCCAGATACCCTCATCAGGCTCTTGCCAATGGCTGTCAAGATAGTTCAGCAAGGCACACTGGATGTTCCAAGCATGCGGCTGCAGCACCTGACCCGCCGCGCGCGCCAAATGCAGGGTGTCCATCACTTCTCCATAGACGTCGAGCTGGAACTGTTCCGCCGCTGCATTGCCTATGCGCACCGGTGCGGCCTGCATATAGCCAGGAAGCCACGGGATTTCGGTTTCTTTAAGCCGGCGTTCGCCTGTCACGCTGTACAGTATCTGCAGGTCGGCCGGGCTACCCGCCACAGCGCGCAACAGCCAGTCGCACCAAGCCAGAGCCTCGTCGGTATAACCAGCGAGTAGCAGAGCGTTTAGTGTGAAGGTCGCGTCGCGTAGCCAGCAGTAACGGTAGTCCCAGTTACGCACGCCACCCGGGTACTCGGGCAGCGAGGTGGTTGGTGCTGCGACGATGCCACCTGTGGGCTGGTAGATGAGTGCCTTTAGCGTGAGTAAGGAGCGCAGCACTGCATCCTGCCAGCGGCATTCAAAGCGACAGCGCCCAGACCAATTCTGCCAGTGGCGCTCGGTTTGCTCCAGCGTACTTTCGGCGTCAATGGCGTGCTGTGCCGGTTCATGCGACGGCCGGTAATTGAGCACGAAAGGCACGCGCTCACCGACTCCGACTTCAAAGTCGGCCCGTGAGGTCATCTGCTCGCCACGTATGTGTACAGGGGTATGCAGTTCGAGAGTGTCTGGCCCGGCAGTCGCGAACAGCGCGCCATTGTGCCGGGTTACCCAAGGGACAATGGAGCCGTAATCAAAACGGATAACGAGTTCCATTCCCATGGCGACGCGCCCCCGCAGGCCTACGACGATGCGTAACACATCCCAACGTTCGTTCGATAATGGCATGCAATCAATCAGGCGTACTGCACCAGAAGGGGTCTCGAAGTCTGTTTCCAGGATTAAAGTACCTTCGCGATATCGGCGACTTACCGAAGTGATTTTTTCGCGTGGGGCAATCGCCCAGCGCCCATTCTCTGAGCCACCTAGCAGGGCTGCGAAGCAGGCGCCCGAGTCGAAATAGGGCAAGCACAGCCAATCGATCGAACCATCACGGCCCACCAGTGCGGCGGTATGGCCGTCACCGATCATGGCGTATTGCTCTATAGGCATGGACATTGTTCAACTCGCCGAATCAGAATGCTGCCAGCCGTAATCGGTGTTATCGAGTGCGGTCAGTAACGGCTGATGTTTTGGCCTCAATGCGGATCTTGGCTAAAGCGTTCATGGGCGACCTCTACGATGAGGTCCCTAAGAAATCATAGCAGGGGGTTGCCTTGCGTGTAGCGGCTCAAGTGATGCAATAGGCCAAGGCCAAGGCCAAGGCCAAGGCCAAGACTGATGCGTGATGCCCGGAAAGTTTTACTACTCTGCACGGGGTGTGCATCATCGCGCAGCCCAAAACATATTCCACGCTCGTGCAAGCTTATTGGCCACCTTGGGAAAGAACCGGGCCTATCCTGCATCGCCGAAGATCACCTTGGCCATGGCATTAATGTGCGCGAAGCGGAACAACCGATGTGAGCGCCCGGCAGAGACATCTCTGTATTCCGCCCGCGATGTCCGGAGATGGTATGCCCAAGCTCTGCTGCCAAGGCTGGAGCATAAGAACAACCCAGCTTCTGGCATCAGATGGTGCAGCGCTAATCGTGGCTTCGTGTGAAGCTGTGGCTCATCACCAATTGCCGCATCCCCAGTTCGGGATTAGTAACCTCCTGCAATCTGACATCTTGCAGCTGCTGAACTACGCTTTGGTTCCAGGACTCATGGAAACGACATGCATTGAATGTCATCGTCAAACTCCGCGTAGGAACCTGTTAATCAAGGAGCAGGCAGATGCGGGACAGGTTTCTTCCAATACTGGTCGCCGTTTTAAGCATGTCCTGGTCTGTTTTGCTCTTCGCAGAAGACGCACTGCACCCTGTTGAACATCCTCCTGCAGATCTCAAAGTCGCCAATCGCAGCATCATGGTCTTCCGTGCAACTCTGCTGGGAGAGTCCCCGGACACTCGAGCGAAGCGCGCGAAAACGGTGATCAACTGCGTATTTCGCTCATCGTGACCGGTCATTTCGCTAACAACGTGACCGATTCCTGCCCCCCATTGCGCGGGGTCTAA